>NZ_LYSO01000040.1:0-49102 GCF_001728935.1 Pseudomonas sp. AP42 | reverse complement strand
GGCCGTTACCGCAGGAATGGATATGTACTCGGTATGACTGTGTCGACTGTCAGGCCGTCTTCGCAGGCAAGCCAGCTCCCACACTTGAAATGCATTCCCCTGTGGGAGCTGGCTTGCCTGCGATAGCAATCTGATGGGCGCCACCCTAACAAACAGGCCACCTACCGCCAATAAACCTACCTAATCAACGGGCCTTGCGTTGCGCAATCGCCGCCCGACGCAGGTGACGTATTTCGAGTAATCGCTGGCGCATTTCACGATGGCGCTTGCTGTTGAGCAGCAACAAACCCAGCAGCGGAAACAACACCGCCGAGCCGTACACCAGGGTATTGAGGCCATATTGAATCATCGGCAACACGAACAGCAGGCAACACGCCAGGTAGCCCGCCACCAGCCGGGTCGCCCAGGGGTACCCGCGTGCAATCATCACATTGCCAAACACCAGCACCGCCACCAGCACCAGGATTGCAGCCCCGGAATAGTTGGCCTTGAGCGCCGGTTCAACCCCGCGCAAATAGGTCACGCCCGCCGTGGAGACCGCCACTGAGCCGGAAAAAATCGCCATGAAGATGGTGCCCATGAACACCGGAAAATAACGCGCAAGGAAACTGCGCCTATCGGGAAACCCCTTCATTCCGTCAATTCCTCATACAGGCCAATGGCAAGCGTCGACGCCGAGCCGACGTGACCGGTTCGATAGCTGCCCCAAATACCCAACATGCCGCCCAAGGCGTCCTTGAGTTGGGTGAGCGTGGCATGGCGGATTTCCGTGGAGCTGTAGCGCTTGGGCAACGTGCCGGCGCGCTGCTGCAATTTGAGCAACTTGGGGGTCAGGCTCGGGTCTTTGAGGCTGAGCAATTCCTGGGTCAACTTCTTGCGCTCCTGGCGATTCAAGCCCTTGAGCAGCTCATACCAGCTCTTGCCCAAGGCGGCGGCCTTTTTAGCCTTGAGCAGCCTTAATGTGGTGAAGGCTCCCGTTCCGATACCGACCAACGATGCAGCATCGAGAATCGGTGACACCGCGCCGTACCACTGGGCGTCGTCCATGCGGTCGTTGGCCTCCGGGTCAAGGATCTCGTTATAGGTACGGGCCACGCCAAATCCGCACTGAGCACTGCTGGCCAGCGCGGCCGTGACGCCAATACCCACCACAAAAGCACTGGCGCCGGCGGTGAAGGGGACGGCGACGCTGCCACTGAATACTACGATCCAGCCGATGACTGCCGCGCTGCAGGAAAGGCCCATGTCAAAAGCCTCCTTCTGGAGGCGCCCTTCACGGGGGTCGGTCTTCACCTGCTCGACAAACTGCGCCGGCGAGATGTACTTCTGCGCCTCGCGCAAAATGATGCGCTTGGGCTTGATGCTGCAGATGGGCTTGAATTCGCGCAGGGTGATTACGTTGAAGTCGGCGTCGATGTACACCACGCCAGCACCGACGATGCTGGGGTCGGCGTCGATGACGGCGAACAGCCGTGGCAGGTTGATCTGGCTTTCAATGCGCTGGCGCGCCATGAATTGTGAGCGGTTGGAGTCCATGCCGATGTTGAGCAAGGGGTTGCCCATAAGTGTTCTTCCTTGAAATTGAGAGTGCCCAGACCAGCCTCATCGCAGGCAAGCCAGCTCCCACACTTGAAATGCATTCCCCTGTGGGAGCTGGCTTGCCTGCGATAGCAATCTAATGGGCGCCACCTTACCAAACAGACTCAGCACCGACCAGAAAGCAAAACGCCAGCACGAGGCTGGCGTTTTGCATTTCAGGCGTCGATCAACGCGGCACTACCGGCTTGCGCGTAGGCTTGCCGCCCTTGCCCTTGGCCGCATCACTGCGCTCTTTGGCCGCCTGCTTGTTGCGCGCCTGGGCCGCAGCCTTGGCTTGTTCGCGCTTGTCCCACGGGTTGCTGCCGTCGCTGCCACGGGGTGGCAGGCCGGTGTGCTGGGTGAGGATCTTGGTGGTGGTTTCCTTGGCGACCTTATGGCTGCCGGCCGGCGTCGAGTTCTTGCGCCGGGCACTCTGGTAGCTGTCAGTGGACGGCTGGTGCAGCGGGATCAACTGGTCCTTGCCCGACCCGATCAGGTCGGCACGGCCCATGCGGGTCAATGCTTCACGCAGCATCGGCCAGCCCTTCGGGTCGTGGTAACGCAGGAACGCCTTGTGCAGGCGGCGCTGCTCCTCGCTCTTGACGATGGTCACCGCGTCGCTCTTGTAGGTGACCTTGCGCAGCGGGTTCTTGCCCGAGTGGTACATCGCGGTGGCGGTGGCCATCGGCGACGGGTAGAACGCCTGCACCTGGTCGGCGCGAAAGCCA
The DNA here is from genome assembly GCF_001728935.1 of Pseudomonas sp. AP42. Classification (NCBI taxonomy): domain Bacteria; kingdom Pseudomonadati; phylum Pseudomonadota; class Gammaproteobacteria; order Pseudomonadales; family Pseudomonadaceae; genus Pseudomonas; species Pseudomonas sp. AP42. The sequence continues at coordinate 46,796 of NZ_LYSO01000040.1, read as the reverse complement.
TTGCCCTTGAGCCACAGGGCCAGGTTCATCATGTCTTCATCGGTGGTCCCGGGGTGGGCAGCGATGAAGTACGGGATCAGGTACTGCTCCTTGCCCGCTTCCTTGGTGTACTTCTCGAACATGCGCTTGAACTTGTCATAGCTGCCAATGCCCGGCTTCATCATCTGGTTGAGCGGACCTTCCTCGGTATGTTCCGGGGCGATCTTGAGGTAGCCACCGACGTGGTGGGTGACCAGCTCTTTGACGTATTCCGGCGACTCGACGGCCAGGTCGTAGCGCAAGCCAGAAGCGATCAGGATCTTCTTCACACCCGGCAACGCACGAGCACTGCGGTACAGCTGGATCAACGACGAGTGGTCGGTGTTCAGATTCGGGCAGATGCCAGGGAACACGCATGATGGCTTACGGCAAGCGGATTCGATCTCCGGGCTCTTGCAGGCAATGCGGTACATGTTGGCGGTCGGGCCGCCGAGGTCGGAGATCACGCCGGTGAAGCCCGGCACTTTGTCGCGGATCTCTTCGATTTCGCGAATGATCGACTCTTCGGACCGGTTCTGGATGATGCGGCCTTCGTGCTCGGTAATCGAGCAGAAGGTGCAGCCGCCGAAGCAGCCACGCATGATGTTCACCGAGAAACGGATCATGTCGTAGGCCGGGATCTTCTCCTTGCCATACGCCGGGTGCGGTACGCGGGCGTAGGGCATGCCGAACACGTAGTCCATTTCTTCGGTGGTCATGGGAATGGGCGGCGGGTTGAACCACACGTCCACTTCACCGTGCTTCTGCACCAGGGCGCGGGCGTTGCCTGGGTTGGTTTCCAGGTGCAACACGCGGTTGGCGTGGGCATAGAGCACCGCGTCGCCGCGGACTTTTTCCACCGAGGGCAGGCGGATCACGGTTTTGTCACGGGTCATGCGCGGGCTGGCCAGGATCTGCACAACCTTGGCTTCTTCCGGGTCATCCACCGGGCCTTTCTCTTGCTCGATGGCGCAGGCCTGGGTGTCCTGGGTATTCACGTACGGGTTGATGATCTTGTCGATCTTGCCCGGACGGTCGATACGCGTGGAGTCCACTTCGTACCAGCCGGCTGGCGTATCACGGCGGATGAACGCGGTACCGCGCACATCGGTGATGTCTTCGATCTTGTGGCCCCACGACAGGCGCTGGGCAACCTCGACGATGGCCCGCTCGGCGTTGCCGTACAGCAGGATATCGGCGGTGGCGTCGATCAGGATCGAGTTGCGCACGCGGTCTTGCCAGTAGTCGTAGTGAGCAATCCGACGCAGGGAAGCTTCGATACCGCCGAGTACGATCGGCACGTTCTTATAGGCTTCCTTGCAACGCTGGCTGTACACCAGGCTCGCACGGTCCGGGCGTTTGCCGGCCATGCCGCCAGGGGTGTAGGCGTCGTCGGAGCGGATTTTCTTGTCGGCGGTGTAGCGGTTGATCATCGAGTCCATGTTGCCGGCCGCGACGCCGAAGAACAGGTTCGGCTCGCCGAGCTTCATGAAGTCGTCTTTGGACTGCCAGTTCGGTTGCGCGATGATCCCGACGCGAAAGCCCTGGGACTCCAGCAGCCGGCCGATGATCGCCATGCCGAACGAGGGGTGGTCAACATAGGCATCACCGGTGACGATGATGATGTCGCACGAATCCCAGCCAAGCTGATCCATCTCCTCCCTGCTCATCGGCAGGAATGGCGCAGGACCGAAACATTCGGCCCAGTACTTGGGATAGTCAAATAACGGCTTGGCTGTTTGCATGACGGTGACCGGTGTGAAGATGAAAAATCGCGGGCGCGGAATATAGCACAAAATTTGACCAATTCCGACGGCAGTAGTCGGAATTGTGGTGACCCCATCGCAGGCAAGCCAGCTCCCACAGGGGAATGCATTCCAAAGGTGGGAGCTGGCTTGCCTGCGATGAGGCCCTTACAGGTGCTTGAAACTACTCGTCGTCGTCGAAGTTGTAGCTGCCCGGCGCCAGGTTCTCGAAACGCGTGTACTTGCCGATGAACGCCAACCGGATAAACCCGATCGGGCCGTTCCGCTGCTTGCCGATGATGATTTCGGCAATGCCTTTGTGCTCCGTCTCGGGGTGGTACACCTCGTCGCGGTACACGAACATGATCACGTCGGCGTCCTGCTCGATCGCTCCGGATTCCCGCAAGTCGGAGTTCACCGGGCGCTTGTTGGGACGTTGTTCCAGGGAACGGTTGAGCTGGGACAGCGCCACCACCGGGCAGTTGAATTCCTTGGCCAGGGCTTTCAAGGAGCGGGAGATTTCAGAAATCTCGTTGGTACGGTTGTCGCCGCTGGAACCGGGAATCTGCATCAACTGCAGGTAGTCGATCATGATCAGGGCGATGTCGCCATGCTCACGCACCAGGCGCCGGGTGCGTGCGCGCATTTCGGAAGGGCTGATACCGGCGGTGTCATCGATGAACAGCTTGCGGTCGTTGAGCAGGTTGACCGCCGAGGTCAGGCGCGGCCAGTCGTCGTCTTCCAACTGACCGGAACGCACCTTGGTCTGGTCGATACGGCCCAGGGACGAAAGCATACGCATGATCAGCGATTCGCCTGGCATCTCGAGGGAGTACACCAGCACCGCCTTGTCGCTGCGCAACACGGCGTTTTCCACCAGGTTCATCGCGAAGGTGGTCTTACCCATGGACGGACGGCCGGCGACGATGATCAAGTCGGACGGCTGCAGGCCGCTGGTCTTTTCGTCGAGGTCGGTGTAACCGGTGGAAATCCCGGTAATCGCGGCATCGGTGTTGAACAAGGTGTCGATGCGGTCGATGGCCTTGGTCAGCAGGTCGTTGACGCTGACCGGCCCGCCGGTTTTCGGGCGGGCCTCGGCGATCTGGAAGATCTGGCGCTCGGCTTCGTCAAGGATCTCGGCGGCAGTGCGGCCTTCGGGGTTGAAGGCGCTGTCGGCGATTTCGGTGCTGATGCCGATCAACTGGCGCAACGTGGCGCGCTCGCGGACGATCTGGGCGTAGGCCTTGATGTTGGCGACGGACGGCGTATTTTTTGCCAGCTCACCGAGGTAGCCCAGGCCGCCGACTTGGGAGGTCTGGCCTTCCTTGTCCAACTGCTCGGCCAGGGTGACCACGTCGATCGGCGAGTTCTGGTCGGCCAGCTTGGCAATGGCGCGGAAGATCAAGCGGTGGTCATGGCGATAGAAATCACCGTCCGAGACTTGATCCAGCACGCGTTCCCAGGCGTTGTTGTCCAGCATCAAACCACCGAGCACGGCCTGTTCGGCCTCGATGGAATGCGGCGGCACCTTCAGGGCAGCGGTTTGCAGATCGTATTGCTCAGGAGCGGAGATTTCGTTCATGGCCACTTGGAATTTGGGGTGTGTAGAAAAACAAAAGGCACGACCTGTAAACAGGATCGTGCCCGATGTTAACCGGCTGACACGCGAGGTGCCAGTCAGTTAGGTGCGACTTAAGCTGCTACCACGACAACGCGTACGGTGGCTTCAACTTCAGCGTGCAGGTGCACGGCTACGTCGAATTCGCCTACGTTGCGGATGGTGCCGTTCGGCAGACGAACTTCGCTCTTCTGCACTTCAACGCCGGAGGCGGTCAGTGCATCAGCGATGTCGTGGGTGCCGATCGAACCGAACAGCTTGCCTTCGTCACCAGCGGTGGCAGTGATAGTCACTTCCAGCTCAGCCAGTTGGGCAGCGCGAGTTTCGGCCGACGCTTTTTTGTCTGCTGCGGCTTTTTCCAGCTCAGCACGACGCTCTTCAAACGCAGCCAGGTTGGCAGCGGTTGCAGCGGTGGCTTTGCCGTATGGCAGCAGGTAGTTACGACCGTAGCCGGCCTTAACGTTCACTTTGTCGCCCAGGTTGCCCAGGTTGGCGACTTTTTCCAGAAGGATCAGTTGCATGTGAAAATCCTCTAACTTTTAACCTTCACCGTTCGCGTTATCGGCGTCTTTCGACGCCAGACGACCGCGAAAATCAATCAGGCTGTCAACAATGGCCAAGACCACGAGTAACGGATAGATCAGCTGCATGAACAGCACCAGCGTGACGTACAACCCCACCAGCCAAAACTTGGCCAGTCGCTTTTGCGCAGCAAGCCCATGAATCAGGGCCAGCCCGGCAAACACCAGCGGTACGCTGCAAATCGGCGCCAGCAAGGCCATCTGTGGGCCGAAGTTCGGCCCGACAACCATGCACGCCAGCAGCAACATCGCCGGCCCCGCTGGGATTCTGATACTGCGAAACTCGCGACCAAAACCACCCGGGTTGTACAACAACGCCTGCCAATAACGCCCAAGAATCAGGCTCAGCACGCTGACGACCTGCAACAAAGCCGCAATCAGGCCGGTCAGAACCGGAGCAATCAGTGACGCAAACCGCGCTCGCTCATCTACCGACAACTGCTGGTAGAGATCCCCGAGGGCCAACGGCAGGATCTTGACGATCTCCTGCGCCAGCGCCTCGATTTGCGGGCGGAAAGCCGCGCCAAGCATCACTGAGTACACCAACCCCAATGCCACGCTGACCAGCAGCGTACGGACCCAGGACTCACTTGCGCGCAAAACCAACGCAAGGCTCGATGACCCCAGCAGTACCAGAAGTACCCGTGGATCACCCATTTGCAGCCACCAGATCAAGGCCGGCAACAAACCCAGGGCAAGAACGCCAAGGGCGTCCTTCAAACCGCGCCGCAGCAGCACAAGGCAACCTGCGGCAGCACCCAACCAATAAAGCAACGGCAATGCCGCACATCCAGCCACTACCAGAGTGGCCTGCACGCGACCGCGCATGATGAACTCAGCTAAGGCGCGCATGCATTCAATCCCTTACTACTTGTCGACTGCCCGGTCTCAGCGGCCGTGGCTGTCGGTGTAGGCCAGCAGGGCCAGGAAGCGGGCGCGCTTGATAGCGGTGGCCAGCTGACGCTGATAACGTGCTTTGGTACCGGTGATACGGCTTGGAACGATTTTGCCGGTCTCGGATACGTAGGCTTTCAGAGTGTTGAGATCTTTGTAATCGATCTCTTTCACGTCTTCAGCGGTGAAACGGCAGAATTTACGACGACGGAAGAAACGTGCCATTTGATAGGCTCCTTAATAAGGTCCGTGGATTACTCGTCAGCGTTATCGCTGTTGTCGCTGTCTTCAACGCTATCATCAGCGCCTTCTTCAGGACGGTCGCGACGCTCACGGCGCTCACTGCGGTTTTCTTCAGCCTTGAGCATCTCGGATTGGCCGGTAACGGCTTCTTCGCGACGGATGACCAGGTTACGGATCACTGCATCGTTGTAACGGAAGTTGTCTTCCAGCTCGGCCAGGGCCTTGCCAGTGCACTCAACGTTCAGCATCACGTAGTGAGCCTTGTGAACATTGTTGATTGCGTAGGCCAGTTGACGACGGCCCCAATCTTCCAGACGGTGGATTTTGCCGCCGTCTTCTTCGATCAGCTTGGTGTAACGCTCAACCATGCCGCCGACTTGCTCGCTTTGATCCGGGTGGACCAAAAAGATGATTTCGTAATGACGCATGAATGCTCCTTACGGGTTGTAGCCTGCCGCTCAAAAACGGTCAGACAAGGAGTGAATGACACTTATGGATCTTGCCGTAGGGGAGGCACATCGGTGCCTGCCAGGAAGGCAAGGGGCGCAATTGTAGAGAAGGGGGAGAAGCGGCGCAAGGCAATTGGTGATTATTTGAGCAACCCCAAGCACCACAAACAAAAAATGTAGGAGCGAGCTTGCTCGCGAAAAACTCACAGACACCGCGTTCATTCAGGAAGCGCGCGTTATCGTTGACGTTTTTCGCGAGCAAGCTCGCTCCTACATCAGGATTGGGACAAGCCCCACATTGCAATTACTTCTTGGGCTTGGCCTTAGCCTTGGCACCACGCTGACGCTGGGCCTCGAACAGGCAAACACCCGTCGCCACCGACACGTTCAGGCTACTGACGCTACCGGCCATCGGTAGGTGCACCAGGTAATCGCAATGTTCACGGGTCAGGCGACGCATGCCTTTGCCTTCGGCACCCATGATCAGGATGGTAGGGCCGGTGAGGTCCTGGTCATAGATACTGACCTCGGCCTCCCCCGCCGTGCCCACGACCCACAGGCCGCGTTGCTGGAGCTTCTCCAAGGTACGCGCCAGGTTGGTCACGGCCACCAGCGGAATCACTTCCGCCGCGCCGCAGGCGACCTTACGCACCACCGGCGTCAGGGTCGCGGACTTGTCCTTGGGCACGATCACCGCCAGCGCACCGGCAGCATCCGCCGAACGCAGGCAAGCGCCGAGGTTGTGCGGGTCGGTTACGCCGTCCAGCACCAAGAGCAACGGTGCGCCTTCGGTACGGTCGAGCAGCTCGTCGAGCATCGCCTCGCCCCACACCTGGCTCGGGCTGACGTCGGCCACCACGCCCTGGTGAACGCCTTCGACCCACACGTCCATTTCACGACGTTCGGCCTGGCCGATGGCAACCTTGTTTTGCGTAGCCAACTCGACCAGCGCCTGTACGCGCGGCTCGCTGCGACCTTCGGCCAACCACACCTGCTTGACGCGCTTGGGATGGTGACGCAGCAATGCTTCTACGGCGTGTACGCCGTAGATTTTTTCCAGACTCATGACTTGGCCTTAGGTTTGCGCGACCCGCCGCTTTTTGTGGGAGCCGAACCCGCTTTTGGCGGGCCTTTACGGTGTTTACTTGGCTTGCTCGACGGTTTTTCCGCCCCTTGGGACTTTCCCCCAGACGCCGCTTTACCACCGCTTTTGGCTTCGTTGAGCAACTGCTGCTTCAACTCGCGGCTCTTGCGCAGCTCGGCGTTTTTCGCCGCGGCGTCGCTTGGGCGGTAGGCTTCAGGGGCCTTGTCCTTGGCGGAAGAACGACGACCGGCCTTGGCAGGTGCAGGCTCAGCCGTGGTTTTCGTCGCGGCCGTTTTGCCTTTGGACGCAGGCGCTGTGGTTTCACCACGCTTTTTACGACCTGCTGGCTCAGCCGGTTTATCAGGCATGCCGAAGTCGATCTTGCGCTCGTCCAGATCAACGCGCATGACCTGCACTTCAACGGTATCGCCCAGGCGGAAGCTGCGACCGGTGCGCTCGCCCGCCAGGCGGTGGTGCACAGGATCGAAGTGGTAATAGTCACCCGGCAAGGCGGTGACATGCACCAAGCCCTCGACATAGATGTCGGTCAGCTCGACGAACAGGCCAAAACCAGTCACGGCGGTGATCACACCCGGGAACGACTCGCCCACACGATCCTTCATGAACTCGCACTTAAGCCAGTTCACCACGTCGCGGGTGGCTTCGTCGGCGCGGCGCTCGCTCATGGAGCACTGCTCGCCCAGTTGTTCCAGGGCCGCTTCGTCGTACGGGTAGATCCGTGCCTTCGGAATGGTCATGGCACCGGCGCGCTTGACGTGCGGGGTGTTCTGCTTGGAATGGATCACGCTGCGGATCGCCCGGTGCGTGAGCAAGTCCGGGTAACGGCGAATCGGCGATGTGAAGTGGGTGTACGCCTCGTAATTCAGGCCGAAGTGGCCCTGGTTATCGGCGCTGTACACCGCCTGGCTCAGCGAGCGCAGCATCACGGTCTGGATCACGTGGTAATCCGGACGGTCTTTGATGCTGGCCAGCAGGGCCTGGTAATCCTTCGGCGTCGGGCCGTCCTTGCCTTTGTGCAGGGACAGGCCGAGTTCGCCGAGGAAGGCACGCAGTTTTTCCAGGCGCTCCGGCGGCGGGCCGTCGTGCACACGGTACAACGCAGGAATCTCGTGCTTCTTGAGGAACTCGGCAGTGGCCACGTTGGCCGCCAGCATGCATTCCTCGATCAGCTTGTGCGCGTCGTTACGGGTGGTCGGGGTGATCGCCGCAATCTTGCGCTCGGAGCCGAAGACAATCCGGGTTTCCTGGGTTTCAAAATCGATCGCGCCACGGGTATGGCGAGCGCCCAGCAACACCTTGTACAGCGAGTAAAGCTGCTTGAGGTGCGGTACCACGCCAGCGTATTCGGTACGCAGGGCCTTGGCTTCGCTGGTCTTCGGTGTTTCCAGGATGGTGCTGACCTTGTTGTAGGTCAGGCGCGCCTGGGAGTGGATCACCGCCTCAAAGAACTGGTAGTCGGTCATTTCGCCGGTTTTGGAGATGGTCATCTCGCACACCATGGCCAAACGGTCGACTTTCGGGTTCAGGGAGCACAGGCCGTTGGACAACTGCTCAGGCAGCATCGGGATCACGCGCTCAGGGAAGTACACGGAGTTGCCGCGCACCTGGGCTTCGTTATCCAGGGCCGAACCGATCTTCACGTAGCTGGAGACGTCGGCAATCGCCACGTACAACTTCCAACCGCCAGAGAACAGGCGCAGCTTGCCTGGCTTGGCTTCGCAGTAGACCGCATCGTCGAAGTCGCGGGCATCTTCGCCGTCAATGGTGACGAACGGCAGATGGCGCAGGTCGATGCGTTTTTCTTTGTCTTTCTCTTCGACTTCCGGCTTGAGCTTGGCGGCTTCTTTGAGCACAGCCTCAGGCCAGACGTGAGGAATATCGTAGGTGCGCAAGGCAACGTCGATTTCCATGCCCGGCGCCATGTAGTTGCCGACCACTTCAACGATATCGCCCTGGGGCTGGAAGCGCGCAGTAGGCCAGTGGGTGATTTTCACCTCGACGAACTGGCCGACCTTGGCTGCGCCATTGCGGCCCGGGGTGATCAGCACTTCCTGCTGGACCTTCGGGTTATCCGGCACAACGAAGCCGATGCCGCCTTCTTCGAAGTAACGGCCGACGATGGACTCGTGGGCACGGGACACCACTTCGACGATCACGCCTTCGCGGCGGCCACGGCGGTCCAGGCCAGAAACCCGCGCCAGGGCACGGTCGCCATCGAACACCAGGCGCATTTGCGCCGGGCTCATGAACAGGTCGTCGCTGCCGTCGTCCGGGATCAGGAAGCCGAAGCCATCACGGTGGCCGGCAATGCGACCCAGGATCAGGTCCAGCTTGTCGACCGGCGCATAAGTGCCACGACGGGTGTAGATCAACTGAGCATCGCGCTCCATCGCACGCAAACGGCGGCGCAGGGCTTCGAGCTGGTCTTCGGTGGTCAGACCGAATTCTTCAACCAGCTGCTCGCGGCTAGCAGGCGAACCACGATCGGCGAGGTGCGCCAGGATCAGTTCGCGGCTAGGAATAGGGTTTTCATATTTTTCCGCTTCACGAGCGGCCTCGGGATCGAGGGACTGCCAATCGGCCATTAGAGAGTTTTCACCTTGTCTATATGCGGGTTAGTTTGGCATACGCGTATTGAAACGGGAAATTTCAGGTATCAACAAGCGTTTAAAAGCTCTTTGCGACCCCCGGCGCGCACCTTGCACGACCACTGGCGAAATTTTCCAGGCTTTTTTCATGGCAGGGGTTTACAGCTCAAATATCGCTCCGTATAGTGCGCGCCATCGACGACGGCAACGTTGTTGATGCTGCCCAGGTGGTGAAATTGGTAGACACGCCAGCTTCAGGTGCTGGTGATCGCAAGGTCGTGGAAGTTCGAGTCTTCTCCTGGGCACCAAATTCAGATCAAACCCGCGAAAGCGGGTTTTTTCGTTTCAGGCCTTTGATTTTTAACGGAAAAATTGATTTATATTTTTCGAATCAGGGGTTTACAGATCAAAAGCCCCGCCGTATAGTTCGCCCCATCAACAGCGGCAACGTTGTTAGATAATGCCCAGGTGGTGAAATTGGTAGACACGCCAGCTTCAGGTGCTGGTGATCGCAAGGTCGTGGAAGTTCGAGTCTTCTCCTGGGCACCAAATTCAGATCAAACCCGCGAAAGCGGGTTTTTTCGTTTCCGGGGTTTGAAAACTTCCCCAGTGATTCCCCCCTCATCCGCACTTGAGAAGATTTATCGTTTATCCTTGCAATGATTTGTTGCATATAAGCGAGGAACCCTTCGGATGATGATCCGTGACAACCGACTCAAGACATCCCTTCTGCGCGGCCTGACCCTCACCCTACTCAGCCTGACCCTGCTCTCGCCCGCCGCCCATTCTGCCGACAAGGTCTCCCTGACCTTATACAACGGCCAACACAAAGAAGTCGGCGATGAACTCGCCAAGGCCTTCGAAGCCAAGACCGGCATTCATGTCAACGTGCGCAAAGGCAGCAGCAACCAGTTGGCCAGCCAGGTCGTCGAAGAAGGTGAGCGCTCCCCTGCCGACGTCATCTACACCGAAGAATCACCACCCCTGAACAAGCTCGGCGAACAAGGCCTGTTGGCAAAAATCGATGCCAGCACCCTCGATGTGCTGCCCAAGGATTACGTGGGCAAAAACGGCGACTGGATGGGCGTGACCGCACGCACCCGCGTCGTAGCCTTCAACCCGAAACTGATTGCTGAAAAAGACTTGCCCAAATCGGTGCTGGATTTCGCTGGCCCCGAGTGGCAAGGCAAGGTTGGCTTCGTGCCCACCAGCGGCGCGTTCCAGGAACAAGCCGTGGCGATCATCAAGCTGCACGGTCGCGAAGCCGCCGAAGAGTGGCTGACCGGCCTGCGCGCCTTCGGCAAGGTGTACAGCAACAACATGGTCGCCCTCAAGGCCGTGGAAAACGGCGAAGTGGCCACCGTGTTGGTGAACAACTACTACTGGTTTGCCCTTAAAAAGGAAAAAACCAACTTGGACTCCCAACTGCATTACTTCACCGATGGCGATGCCGGCGGCCTGATCACCGTGTCCTCCGCCGCCGCACTCAAATCCAGCAAGCATCCCAAAGAAGCTCAGCAATTGCTGGCATTCATGGCCAGCGAAGAAGGCCAGCGCGTGATCACCAACACGTCGGCTGAGTACCCGCTGCGCAAGGGCATGGAATCGAACCGGGGCCTCAAGCCATTTAGCGAGTTGCAGCCGCCGAAAGTGACCCCCGCAGACCTGGGTAACGCCGAAGAAGCCCTGGAACTGGAACGTGACGTTGGCCTGAACTGATGAACCCATCGCTTTCCGTCGCGGGGTTCACCCCCCGTCGCAAACGCCCGTCGATCTGGCTGCTGCTGCCCGTGCTGTTGCTGGTTGGCCTGAGCCTGTTGCCGCTCGTCTATGTCGGGCTCAAAACCTGGCAGGCGGGCTGGACGGAGGCGGTGCATCTACTGTGGCGGCCTTATGTGTTCGGGCTGCTGCGCAACACCCTGGCGCTGATGGTCGGCGTGACGCTGGCCTGCGGCGTGATCGGCCTGTCCCTGGCCTGGCTGCTGGAACGCAGCAACCTGCCAGGCCGGCGCCTCTGGGGCGTGATTCTTTGTCTGCCGTTTGCGGTGCCGGCGTTCGTCAGCAGTTTTACCTGGGTGTCGTTGAGCGCCCAGTTCGAGGGGCTCGGCGGCGCGATCCTGGTGATGAGCCTGTCCAAATACCCGCTGGTGTTTCTACCGGTGGCGGCAACGCTGCGCAATCTTGACCCTTCCCTGGAAGAGTCGGCCCGCACGCTGGGGCTCAACCGCTGGGGTGTGTTCTTTCGCATCACCTTGCCGCTGCTGTGGCCATCGCTGCTGGCTGGCTCACTCTTGATCGCACTGCACATGCTGGTTGAATTCGGCGCGCTGTCGATCATCGGTTTGCAGACCTTCACCACTGCGATCTATCAGCAGTTCGAACTGGAATTCAGCAATGCCAATGCGGCGATGCTCTCGGCAGTGCTGCTGCTGATGTGCCTGACGCTGCTGTGGCTGGAGCTGCGCGTACGCGGCAAAGGCCGGCACGTGCGCATCGGCCAGGGCGCGGCGCGACACGCCGAGCAGGTTCGACTGGGCAAGTGGGCGCCATTGGGCCAGGTGTATTGCCTGGCGCTGGCGATCATCGGCAGTGGTATCCCATTGGGCATGCTCGGGTATTGGCTGGCAGTCGGTTCGTCGGCAGCGTTTCCGATGGCCGAGATCGGTGAGGCGCTGCTGTCTTCTCTGGCGCTCTCGCTGGGCGGCGCCGCACTGTGCCTGGTACTGGCCGTGCCGGTGGGGTTGCTGGTGGTGCGCTACAAAGGGCAACTGGCGATCTGGGCTGAACGTTTGCCGTACTTACTGCATGCCCTGCCCGGCCTGGTGATTGCGTTGACCCTGGTGTATTTCGCCCTGCATTACGTGCCAGCGCTGTACCAGACCTCGGCGTTATTGCTGATTGCTTATGCGCTGCTGTTTTTGCCGTTGGCACAGGCGCCGATTCGTACAGCGCTGAACAAGGCGGCACCACAGCTGGAAGAGGCTGCGCGCACATTAGGCGCATCGTCGCTCAGTGCGTTTTGCAGAGTCACCCTGCCGATCATATTCCCGGCATTGGGTGCGGCGTTTGCGTTGGTGTTCCTGGATGCGATGAAGGAACTGACGGCCACGCTGCTGCTGAGCCCGACCGGGTTGAATACCTTGGCGACGGCCGTCTGGGCGCATACCTCGAATGTGGAATTTGCAGCGGCGGCGCCGTATGCGGCGTTGTTGATTCTGGTGTCGGGGTTGCCGGTGTATCTGCTTACGACGCGGATGTATTTGAGCCGCTGAAACCGCTTTCGCGAGCAAGCCCGCTCCCACATTTGGAATGCATTTCAAACTGTGGGAGCGGGCTTGCTCGCGAAGGGGCCCTCCCTGGCAACCTCAAGCCCTGAACTGCCCCAAACTCGCCTTCAACTGCGCCGCCAACCCATCCAGCACCTTGCCACTGGCCGTCGTCTCCACCACCGCCTGCGCCGCACGTTCGGCCTGGGCGTGAATCACCTCGACGCGCCCACGCACCGCATGCGCGCCCTGGGCCTGATGCTCAGCCGCGCGCGTCGCCAGGCCAATCGCCGCATGCACCTGCTCCACCGAAGCCTGTACCGTCTGCTGCAAGCGCACGCTGTCGCGCAGCACCAGCAGCCCCTCATTGGCCTGACGCCCGGCCTTGCCGATGGTCTCCACCGCCTCACGCGCGCCCTGTTGCAACGCGACGATATGCGCCTGAATATCGCCCGTGGAGCTTTGAGTCTTGCTGGCCAGCGCCCTCACTTCGTCCGCCACCACCGCAAAGCCACGCCCAGTCTCGCCAGCCCGTGCCGCTTCGATGGCCGCGTTGAGGGCGAGCAGGTTGGTTTGCTCGGCGATGCCGTGAATCACGGTCAACACCACTTCAATCTGTTCGCTTTGCTGCGCGAGCCGTTCGATCACCTGGGAACCGGCCTGCACTTGCCCCGCCAACGCCTCGATCAAGCTGCCGACTTCGGCCGAGGTCCGTGAGTTTTCATCCGTGGCCTGGCGAATATCCACCACCTGCTGCAAAGCCGCCTGCATGGCGTGGCTTTCGGCTTGGGCCTCGTCGGCCATTTGCGACAAGGCGCGCAAACTCTCGGCCACTTCATCACGCTGCAAGCCCGCCGCCGCATCGGCGCCGGCATTGCGCAACGTCATGGCGCCGATTTCCACGCCGGTACGCTGGGCCACGTCGCCCGCCTCCCGCACGATGGGCTGCAACTTATCGACAAAGCGATTGACCGCCGAGGCCATATCGCCGATTTCGTCCTTGCTGTTGATCTGCACGCGCTTGGTGAGGTCGCCCTCGCCGGCCGCCAAGTCATCCATCGCGGCAATCAGCAGCTTCAGGCGATTGACCACGCGCCGGCCCAGCACGATAGCGATCAGCAGCAACACCCCAAGCCCCACCAGTGCCAGGCCCATGCCGATGCGCCAGCGCAGGGTGCCCGCCGCGTCTTGCACGGCGCTGGCGGTGTTGGCCGTCATTTGCGTGGCAGTGGCTTGCGCCGATTGCAGCCGGGCGCCCATGGCGCTGGCGCTGTCAGCTGCGGCGCCCTTGAGGCTGTCGCCCACCAGTTGGTCACCGCTGGCGATCAGCGCGGCAAAGCGCTTATCCAAGGCTTGCAGGTCGGCCTCAACCGCTGCGGTCGACACACCCATGCGCACCTTGCCGATTTCCACACCGTTGGGGCTGATAGAGGCTTCGACGTAATACACGGACGGGTCTGTCTTGGCCGCGTCCAGCACCTTATCCAGGGCGCGCTCCCCTGCGCCCTTTGCCAGCAGGGCCTGGTTGATCGGGTTTTCGCGGTTCAGGTATCGGGTCAGGTGCTCGCCTGCGGCGTCGTCGTACACCACGAACAGCACATTGGGGTTGCGCTGGGCCCGGCGGGCAAACTCTGAAAGGGTCGGCACGTCACTGTCCCACATGGCACGGGGCGCGACCGACGCTAGCAGTTGCGCCATGTCATTGGCGGAGTCCTGCAGGTCTTTTTCCAACGTCGCACGCAATTGCTTTTGCTCTTCCTGCAAGCGCGTGGAAAGCCCTGCTGTCAGTCGCTGGCGCGTGCTGGCGGACAGGCTGTCCAGACTGGAGGTGACTTCCTTGCCGGCCTGAGCCAGTTCGCCAGACAACTTCTGGCTATCAACGCCCAAGCGATTGCCCAAATCGGCTTCCAGCGCCGTCACCGTGCTCCGCGTCAGCGCGACGGCCACCAGCACTTGCACCAAAAGAGCGATACCAAGGGTAACGAACACCGGCCGCAATAGACGGCTTTGTAACAACGAGAGAACGGCAGACACTGGAAATCCCTCCACCACGGATGCCACTAATTTGATAGCACCTCGAAAGAGGGAAACACAGCAAGGGTCGTGCCGCTTGCCGGGCAGAAACGACAAAGGGCTCCCTAAGGAGCCCTTTGCCTGTTACATCAACAGCTTATTACGCGAACGGGTGACGCAGAACGATGGTCTCGTTGCGGTCCGGGCCCGTCGAAATAATGTCGATCGGTGCGCCAATCAGCGCTTCGACGCGCTTGATGTAAGCACGAGCGTTGGCTGGCAGCTCTTCCAGGGTCTTGGCGCCCACGGTCGATTCAGTCCAGCCCGGCACTTCTTCGTACACAGGCTGCAGGCCCACGTAGCTGTCAGCGTCGGTCGGAGCAACGTCGTTACCTTCAGCATCTTTGTAGCCGGTGCAGATGTTGATGGTTTCCAGGCCGTCGAGTACGTCCAGCTTGGTCAGGCAGATACCCGAGATGCTGTTCACATCGATAGCGCGACGCAGGATTACGGCATCGAACCAGCCGCAACGACGAGCACGGCCAGTGGTGGCGCCGAATTCGTGGCCTTGCTTGGCCAGGTGCGCACCGACGTCGTCGAACAGCTCAGTCGGGAACGGGCCCGAACCTACGCGAGTGGTGTAGGCCTTGGTGATACCCAGGATGTAGTCCAGGAACATCGGGCCAACGCCAGAACCGGTCGCAACGCCGCCAGCGGTGGTGTTGGAGCTGGTCACGTACGGGTAAGTACCGTGGTCGATGTCCAGCAACGAACCCTGGGCGCCTTCGAACATGATGTCCTTGCCAGCGCGACGCAGGTCGTGCAGCTCGGCCGTCACGTCCAGCATCAGCGGCTTGAGCAGCTCAGCGTATTCCTTGCACTCGGCCAGGGTCTTTTCAAACTCGATGGCTGGCTCTTTGTAGTAACCCACCAGCATGAAGTTGTGGTAATCCACCAGTTCACGCAGTTTGTCTTCAAAGCGCGGCATGTTGAGCAGGTCGCCCACACGCAGGCCACGACGTGCAACCTTGTCTTCGTAGGCCGGGCCGATGCCGCGACCGGTGGTGCCGATCTTCAGCTCGCCACGCGCCTTTTCACGGGCCTGGTCCAGCGCAACGTGGAAGGACAGGATCAGCGGGCAGGACGGGCTGATACGCAGGCGCTCGCGCACCGGTACGCCTTTCTCTTCCAGCTTGGTGATCTCGCGCAGCAGGGCGTCAGGTGCGACCACCACGCCGTTGCCGATCAGGCACTGCACGCCTTCGCGCAGGACACCCGACGGGATCAGGTGCAAGACGGTTTTTTCGCCATCGATGACCAGGGTGTGACCAGCGTTGTGGCCACCTTGGTAGCGCACTACGGCGGCAGCATGTTCGGTCAGCAGATCAACGATCTTGCCTTTGCCCTCATCACCCCATTGGGTGCCCAGGACTACGACATTCTTACCCATAACACTTGTCCTCATTCGCGCAAACTTGGTGCCGGCGATGGCCGGCAGGAAAACTCAAGAAGCCAGTGGCGATACTTGCCAAAGCCCGTTCTGCTGAATCAATTGCCGGTCGCAGTCCGCTTCACGGGCGGCGGCCAATGGCTGCCCAGGCAAGGCCTGGACTACACGCTGACCCTCACGGCGTAACTGGCAAACCTGCTGCCAGAGCGCTGCGTCCGTACTGTCGGGCATCCAGATGCCACCAGACGGCAGCTCGACCTCAGCACGCCCCAGGGTCACCAGGGTTTTCAAATCGGTGGAAAAACCAGTGGCCGGACGCGCACGACCGAAGTCGGCGCCGATATCGTCATAGCGACCACCTTGGGCGATGGCCTGGCCAACACCCGGAACGAACACCGCGAACACCACACCGGTGTGGTAGTGGTAGCCGCGCAATTCACCCAGATCAAAATACAGCGGCAGCTCCGGGAACCGTGCCGACAAGCGCTCGGCAATCGCCAGCACGTCATCCAGTGCCGCCAAGACCGGCGCCGGCGCATTGGCCAGGCGTTCACGCGCAGCCGCCAGCACTTCACGGCCGCCGCACAGGTCTACCAGCGCCCGCAGCATGCCAGCCAGCTCAGCAGGCACACCCTCGGTGAGGGCGATCACTTCATCGATCGCCTTGCGCTGCAGGGCATCGAACAACTGTTGCTCCACTTCACCGGACAACCCGGCAGCGCGCGCCAGGCCACGGTAGATACCAACGTGGCCCAGATCCATGTGCACATCCGGCACATCTGCCAGTTGCAGCATGGCCAGCATCAGGCTGATCACTTCAACATCGCTGCTCGGGCTGGCATCGCCGTACAACTCGGCGCCCAACTGGATCGGGCTACGGGAAGACGACAACGCACGTGGCTGGGCATGCAGTACGCTGCCGGCGTAGCACAGGCGGCTCGGGCCTTCACGACGCAGGGTGTGCGCATCGATGCGCGCCACTTGCGGCGTGATGTCGGCACGGAACCCCATTTGCCGGCCCGATTGCGGGTCGATGACCTTGAAGGTGCGCAGATCCAAGTCCTGGCCCGCGCCGGTCAGCAGGGATTCCAGGTACTCGATATGGGGAGTCACGACAAACTCGTAACCCCAGCTCTGGAACAGATCCAACACCTGGCGACGCGCTACTTCAATGCGCGCAGCTTCTGGTGGCAGTACTTCTTCGATGCCATCTGGCAGCAGCCAGCGGTCTACCGTTGCCATTACGCCATTCCCCTTTGATCCGGGCGGCCAGCCCTCGGCCGAGCCTTGAGTGAAGCAGAAAATACCCGCCCCTTGCATAAACCACGCGCAAGAGCGACGTGACGAACGGCCTGCAAACGGCCTCGTCGGGCACTTTCCTCGAAAAACCTGTCACGCCTGCCGAATCAAACATGCAGACGCAAAAAAGCCGGGAATTTCCCGGCTGCCGCATCATACACCCGTTTTCTGAAAGGATCACCCCGCCAGGCATTTTAGCCGCCCGACGGAGTGCGCCTTACAGAATCACGGGCTGGTTACTTGGACTTTTCCAGGTAGCGGAAGAAGTCGCTGCTTGGGTCCAGCACCAGTACGTCGGTTTTGTTCGCGAAGCTTTCACGGTAGGCGCGCAGGCTACGGTAGAACGCGTAGAACTCCTGGTCCTGGCCGTAGGCCTTGGCGTAGATCGCCGCGGCTTGAGCATCGCCATCACCACGCGCCTCTTCAGACTCACGGTAGGCTTCTGCCAGCAGTACACGACGCTGACGGTCGGCATCGGCACGGATACCTTCAGCCAACTCGTTACCCTTGGCGCGGTGCTCACGAGCCTCACGCTCACGCTCGGTGCTCATACGCTCGAACACGCTGCGGTTCACTTCCTTGGGCAAGTCAATGGCCTTGACGCGGACGTCGACCACTTCGATACCCAATTCTTTTTCCGCCATGGTGTTCAGCGAACGGGTGATGTCAGCCATCAGCGCATCACGTTCACCGGATACCACCTCATGCAGGGTGCGCTTACCAAACTGGTCACGCAGGCCCGATTCCAGACGACGGGACAAACGCTCGTCGGCAATCTGCTTGAGGCCGGAAGTCGCGGTGTAGAAGCGCTCGGCATCCTTGACGCGCCACTTGGCGTAGGCGTCGACCATCACGGCTTTCTTTTCCAGGGTCAGGAAGCGCTGTGTCGGTGCATCCAGGGTCATCAGGCGGGCGTCGAACTTGCGCACCTGGTTGACGTAGGGGACTTTCACATGCAGGCCCGGCTGGACATCTGCCTGGACCACGCGACCGAATTGCAGCAGCACCGCACGCTCGGTCTGAGCGACGATGTAGAAGCAGTTCCAGGCAGCGATGACCACGACGACGCCCACAATCAGGGCGGTCAGCGATTTATTGCTCATCAACGGCTCTCCCTGGTACGTGTTTGCTGTTGCAGCAAGTCAGCGGCCGCACGGGCGCTCGCTTCGTTGGCAGCGGCATTCGAACCGGTGGACGGTGCACTGGCGCCGCTACGACCACCTTCGATCATCTTGTCCAGCGGCAGGTACAGCAGGTTGTTCTGCCCACCTTTGCTGCCGGTCACGAGAACCTTGCTGGTGTTGCTGAAGACTTCCTGCATGGTGTCCAGGTACAGACGCTCGCGGGTCACTTCAGGTGCCTTGCGGTACTCGGCAACCAGCTTGGTGAAACGATCTGCCTCACCCTTGGCGCGGGAGACCACTTCGTCGCGGTAACCGTTGGCATCTTCAAGGATGCGCTGGGCCTGACCACGGGCTTCCGGCACAACGCCGTTGGCATAGGTTTCAGCCTGGTTGCGCGAACGCTGCTCGTCTTCACGGGCACGGATCACGTCGTCAAAGGCTTCCTGCACTTCACGCGGTGCCGCTGCGCTCTGTACGTTCACCTGGGTAACGGTGATACCGGTACGGTAAGTGTCGAGGAAGCGTTGCAGACGCTCCTTGATTTCGCTGGCCATCAACTCACGACCTTCGGTGAGCACCTGGTCCATGGCGGTGGAACCCACCACGTGGCGCAGGGCACTTTCGGTTGCGTGTTGCAGGCTGATTTCCGGCTGATCAACGTTCAGCACGAAGTCTTGCAGGTTGCTGATCTTGTACTGCACGGTCAGCGGCACTTCGACGATGTTCTCGTCTTCGGTCAGCATCTGGCCCTGCTTGGTGTACGCACGCTCACGCGTCACGTTCTCCATGTACTTCTTGTCGATCGGCGGGAAATAGATATTCAGGCCCGGACCGACAGTCTCGTAGTACTTGCCGAAGCGCAGCACCACGGCTTGCTCCTGCTCGTCCACCACGTACACGGCGCTGTAGAGCCATACGGCCGCCAGCACGACAAGCCCCAGGCCCAGCAGGCCATAGCCACCGCCCTTGCTTGTGCGACCGCCGTCGTCACCACCACGTTTTTTCCCACCACCGAACAACCCATTCAGGCTTTCCTGCAGCTTTCGGAAGGCCTCGTCGAGATCCGGTGGCCCCTTGCGGTCGCCATTATTGCGGCGCTTACCACCCCAAGGATCCTGATTATTCGAGTTGCCACCCGGCTCATTCCAAGCCATAGCGCTCTCCATCTGATAAAGCAAAGACGCACCCACGGCGCGCCGACCAATGCTACAGAATGCCTGCTACTGCGGCACAACCGCTTTCTCAGGCTTTTATTGCAAAGTGTGTTGTTCGATGAACTCTGCCGGTACAACACCCTCTCGGCTGACCAGCCGATTGAGTTCCGAGCGTGGCAATCGAACAGCCAGCAAGCTGACACCTTCTTCGTCGTGTTCTTCTTTCTGTACCGCGCCCAGCTCGAAAAACTGTGCACGCAGTCGAGCAAAACGCTGCGGCAAGCGCAAGGTGCCGACGAACAAATCGCTGCCGAGCAATTCGGCAATGGCTTGTTCCAACAGCTCCAGACCGCTGCCATCTCGCGCCGACAGCCAGACCCGCTGGGGCTTGCCGTTCTCGTCGCGCTGTATCTGTGGCTCAACGCCCTCAAGCAAATCGAGTTTGTTATAGACCTCGAGGATCGGCAAGTCCTGGGCACCAATCTCGCCCAGCACCACCATCACCTGCTCAATCTGCAACATGCGATCCGGTTCGGCCGCATCGATCACGTGCAAGAGCAGGTCGGAATTGCTCGACTCTTCGAGCGTAGACCGAAATGCCTCCACCAGCTTGTGGGGCAGGTGACGAATGAAACCCACGGTGTCGGCCAGCACAATCGGCCCCAGGTCGTCGATGTCCAGACGGCGCAGGGTCGGGTCGAGGGTGGCGAACAGTTGGTCGGCCGCGTACACATCCGACTTGGTCACGTTATTGAACAGCGTGGATTTACCGGCGTTGGTGTAGCCCACCAACGACACCGTAGGGATATCCGCACGGGAACGGCCACGTCGCGACTGCTCGCGCTGGCTGCGTACTTTTTCC
This sequence comes from Pseudomonas sp. AP42, assembly GCF_001728935.1. Taxonomy (NCBI): domain Bacteria; kingdom Pseudomonadati; phylum Pseudomonadota; class Gammaproteobacteria; order Pseudomonadales; family Pseudomonadaceae; genus Pseudomonas; species Pseudomonas sp. AP42. The sequence goes on along the minus strand of NZ_LYSO01000040.1, from coordinate 26,387 downwards.
AGGCGGCCCTTGATCTGGCGCAGGCGAACCCGCAGCAGACGCCGGTCGGTTTCCAACTGGGTTTCACCCGGGCCACGCATGCCGATACCGCCACCCTGACGCTCAAGGTGAGTCCAGCCGCGAACCAGGCGCGTGCTCATGTGGTCAAGCTGGGCCAGTTCAACCTGGAGCTTGCCTTCATGGGTGCGGGCGCGTTGGGCGAAAATATCGAGAATCAGACCGGTACGGTCGATCACGCGACACTCGAAAACACGTTCGAGGTTACGTTCCTGACTGGGCGTGAGGGTGTGATTGAAGATCACCAGATCGGCTTCTTCGGCATGAACCAGGTCGCGCAGTTCCTCGACCTTGCCGCTGCCAATCAGGTATTTGGCGGTTGGCCGATGACGCGGCACGTTAAAAAACGCAACGGTCTCGGCGCCGGCCGAATTTGCCAACTCCTGAAACTCCTGCGGATCTTCGCGCGCCTCAGGGTCCTGTCCATCCAAGTGAACGAGGATTACTCGCTCACCACCACCGTGGCGCTCAAAGAACAAAGGAGACTCCTATCAGGCGTTACCTGGCTCAGCGTCACCCTGTTCATCACCTGCTGCGCTAGGCAGACGGATTGGACGAACTGGAACGACTGTCGAGATAGCGTGCTTGTAAACCATCTGGCTGACGGTGTTTTTCAGCAGGATAACGAATTGGTCGAACGACTCGATCGTACCTTGCAGTTTGATGCCGTTGACCAGATAGATGGAAACCCCAACTTTCTCTTTACGTAAAGTATTCAAGTAAGGGTCTTGTAGCGAATGCCCTTTTGACATGTGCCGCACTCCTTTAAGGATCAATAATAAAAAATCGGAAAATAGATAGCTTATGGCCGTCACACCCCCAAGGATAGACGGCAATTGCAAGGACTCAGCTCAATATGGAGACCGTTCCCAAGTATTTCAAGGCGCGTGACAGATTGTCGCTGTCCAGGCTGTCCAACCAGTGCAACTCGCTCCAGCTGCGCAGCCAGGTGAACTGGCGCTTCGCCAATTGGCGCGTGGCGATGATGCCGCGCTCCTGCATTTCGGCTGACGTCAGCTTGCCATCCAGATGATCCCAGACTTGGCGGTAGCCTACAGCACGTATCGAAGGCAGCCCTGCATGCAGGTCACCTCTTGAACGCAATGCTACGACCTCGTCCACAAACCCCTGTTCCAACATTAGTGTGAATCTTTGTGCAATTCGTTCATGCAACACCTGGCGGTTTGCCGGAGCGATGGCCAGATTCGCCACAGTATAGGGCAATTGTGACTGTCCAGATGCGCCTGCGTCAGCACTTTGCGCACTTTGTTTCAGCCGATGTTCAGTCATGGTCTGGCCGCTGACACGCCAGACTTCCAGAGCACGGGTGAGCCGCTGGGGGTCATTGGGGTGAATACGTGCCGCAGACACCGGATCTACCGCCGCCAACTGGTCGTGCAGGGCCTGCCAGCCAAGGCGCGCAGCCTCTTCTTCCAGTTCGGCGCGCACCTGGGCATCGGCAGGCGGCATATCGGCCAGGCCTTCCTGCAACGCCTTGTAGTAGAGCATGGTGCCGCCCACCAGCAGCGGGATATTGCCGCGCGCGGTGATCTCGGCCATGGCTGCCAGGGCGTCGGTGCGAAAATCCGCCGCCGAATAGCTCTGCGCCGGGTCAATGATGTCGATCAACTGGTGCGGATATTGGGCCAATAGCGCTTTCGACGGTTTGGCGGTGCCGATATCCATGTCCCGGTAAACCAGGGCAGAGTCGACACTGATCAGCTCGCAAGGCAGCACCTTGGTCAGCTCGATGGCCAGGTCGGTCTTGCCGGCGGCCGTGGGGCCCATCAGGAAGATGGCGGGGGGCAAGGCGCTCATCAGCGGCCGCGCAAGAACAGTTTGTCCAGATCGTCCAGGCCCATCTGGGTCCAGGTCGGTCGGCCATGGTTGCATTGACCGCTGCGCTCGGTGTTTTCCATGTCGCGCAGCAGGCCGTTCATTTCCGGCAGGGCCAGGCGGCGGTTGGCGCGGATGGCGCCGTGGCAGGCCATGGTGCCAAGCAATTCGTTGATATGCGCCTGGATACGGTCGCTGGTGCCGTACTCCATCAGGTCTGCCAGTACGTCGGCCACCAGGCGGTTGGCCTCGGCCTGCTTGAGCAGCGCGGGAATCTGGCGGATCGCCAGGGTTTCCGGGCCCAGGCGTTGCAGTTCGAAGCCCAGCTTCTGGAACACACTGTGATGTTCTTCTGCGCAGTCGGCTTCACGCTGGCTCACCGCCAAGGATTCAGGCACCAGCAGCGGCTGGCCGCTGAGGCCTTCGCTGGCCATGGCGATCTTCAGGCGCTCGTACATGATCCGCTCATGGGCGGCGTGCATGTCCACCAGCACCAGGCCATGGGCGTTTTCGGCGAGGATATAAATGCCTTTGAGCTGCGCCAGGGCATAGCCCAGCGGCGGAATATCACCACCGCCTTCGGGCAACGCCACAGCAGCACCCGGTTCGGCACCCGGCAGCGGCGCGAAAAACTCACGGTACGCCGCCTGGGCCTCGGCCACCGGCACCGTCGATTGCGGACGCGGGGTGTATTGATACTGATAACCCGCACCGGCACCCGAATTTGGCGCGGTGTAGGCTGGCTGCGCCTGCGGCGATTGCAGCAGGTTGGCCGCCAGGCTCATCTCACCCTGGGGACCGAACTCGCCGGCTTCCGGACCGCTCGGGCGTACCACCGCTGTGACAATCGGCGCGGACAGTTGATCATCCGGACGCACGTCGCCCAAGGCGCGGTGCAGCGTGCCATACAGGAAGTCATGCACCATGCGCCCGTCACGGAAGCGCACTTCGTGCTTGGTCGGGTGCACATTGACGTCGACCACCGAAGGGTCAACCTCAAAGAACAGCACAAAGGTGGGGTGGCGCCCGTTAAACAGCACATCGCGATAAGCCTGGCGTACCGCGTGGGCCACCAGTTTGTCGCGTACCGCCCGGCCGTTTACAAAGAAATACTGCAAGTCGGCCTGGCTGCGGGAGAACGTCGGCAACCCGACCCAGCCCCACAACCTCAAGCCATTGCGCTCGATCTCAATCGGCAGCGCCTGCTCCAGGAACCCGCTGCCACACACCGCCGCCACCCGCCGAGCACGCGCGGCGTCGTCGTTGGCTTCGTGCAGGCTGAGGATGGTCTTGCCATTGTGGCGCAAGTGAAAGGCCACATCGAAACGCGCCAAGGCCAGGCGCTTGATGACTTCTTGCAGGTGATCGAATTCGGTTTTCTCGGCCTTGAGGAATTTGCGCCGCGCCGGGGTATTGAAGAACAGGTCGCGCACTTCCACCGAGGTGCCCACCGGATGCGCCGCCGGCTGGACCCGAGGCGCCATGTCGCGGCCTTCGGTTTCCACTTGCCACGCTTGCTCGGCGCTGCGGGTGCGGGAGGTCAGGGTCAGGCGGGCCACGGAGCTGATGGAGGCCAGGGCCTCACCGCGAAAGCCCAGGCTCATGACCCGCTCCAGGTCTTCCAGGTCGCGGATCTTGCTGGTGGCGTGACGGGCCAGGGCCAGGGGCAGGTCATCCGAAGAGATGCCGCTGCCATCGTCACGTACCCGCAGCAGCTTGACGCCGCCCTGCTCCACATCGACATCGATGCGTTTGGCACCGGAGTCGATGCTGTTTTCCAGCAATTCCTTGATCACCGACGCCGGGCGCTCAACCACCTCACCCGCGGCGATCTGGTTGGCAAGGCGCGGGCTGAGCAATTCAATGCGCGAGCCGCTGTTCAAGGTGGATTCGCTCATTACTGCGCCGCCAATGAAGTGCCGGGGATGGTCAACACCTGGCCGATCTTCAACTCATCGGTTTTCAGGTTATTGGCGCTGCGCAACGCTGCAGGCGTGACCTGGAAACGCACGGCCAGCATGGCAACGGTATCACCGGGTTGCACACGATGGTCACGCGGGCCCTGGGCGATTTTGCCGGAGTCGCGCAGCCAGGCGATATAAGTGCCCGGCGGCGGGTTCTGCTGGAAGAACTGGCGCACGCCGGCGCTGATCGAGCGCGCCAACGCTTGCTGGTGGCTGGCGCTGGCCAGTTTCGACGCTTCGTTGGCGTTGGAGATAAACCCGGTTTCCACCAGGATCGACGGGATATCCGGCGATTTCAACACCATGAACCCGGCTTGTTCCACGCGCTGTTTGTGCAGCGAGGTCACGCGCCCGATATTGCTCAGGACTTTCTGGCCCACGTTGAGGCTGGAGGTCAACGAGGCGGTCATCGACAGGTCGAGCAGTACGCCTGCGAGCATCTTGTCCTTGTCATCAAGGGACACGTTGCCCGCGCCACCGATCAAGTCGGAACGGTTTTCGCTGTCGGCCAGCCAGCGCGCGGTCTCGGAGGTAGCGCCGCGATCCGACAGGGCAAATACCGAGGCGCCAAACGCAGCGGTTGAAGGCGCGGCGTCGGCGTGAATGGACACGAACAGGTCCGCGCCCTTCTTACGGGCAATTTCGGTACGGCCACGCAACGGAATGAAGTAGTCACCGGTGCGGGTCAGTTCGGCGCGGTAGCCTTTCATACCGTTGACCTGGCGCTGCAGTTCACGGGCGATGGCGAGCACCACGTCTTTCTCATGCTGGCCGCGTGAGCCGGAAGCCCCCGGGTCTTCGCCACCGTGGCCGGCGTCGATCACCACGATGATGTCGCGCTTGCCGGCCGGTGCGGGCGGCGGCGGTGGCAGCTTGACCTGGGGTTGCGAAGGGTTGACCGGCACCGCAGGCACCGTCGCCACGCTCGGCGTTGGCGCAGGCGGCGGTGCGGCGTCGGCGGGGTTGTCGAACAGGTCGACCACCAGGCGGTTGCCGTACTGGGCGTTGGGGGCCAGGGAGAAGCTTTTGGGGGTCACGGCCTTTTTCAGGTCGATGACCACACGCAGGTCGGTCGGCGTACGTTGAGCCGAGCGCATCGCAGTAATGGGTGTGTTGGCGGTGGAGACTTTCAGCGGCGCGGCCAGGCTGGCACCGTTGATGTCGATCACCAGGCGATCAGGCGCCGTCAAGGTAAAGACGCTGTGCTGGACCGGGCCAGACAGGTCGAACACCAGTCGCGTGTTATCCGGCGCTCGCCACAGGCGAACACTTTTCACCTGTGAAGCAGCCAGAGCATTGACAGTCATTGCCGCAAGCAACACCCCCACGACAGCAACCAACGCGCGAAAGCGCATACCTAACCCCACCAATTATTTGAATTCCAATGCCAGAGCAGCACACCACGACTCAGCGCGTGGGCTCTGGGGCAACAACTTCAGCTGACGTCCGTGCTCATGCGGCGTAATGGTAATGGTCAGGTCCGGCTTTGGCAAAAAGCCTGTGCCTTTATTTGGCCACTCGATCAGGCATAACGCATCCTCGTCGAAGTAATCACGGATGCCCATGAACTCCAGCTCTTCCGGATCGACCAGGCGATAGAGGTCGAAGTGGAAGGCGCGCACATCCCCGATCTCGTAGGGCTCGACCAACGTGAACGTCGGGCTTTTTACCGCGCCGGTATGGCCCAGGCCGCGAATAATCCCCCGGGACAGGGTGGTTTTACCTGCGCCCAGGTCGCCCTCGAGAAAGATCAACCCGGCCCCTTGCGTGACCTGCGAAATACGCTGACCCAACGCGACCATGGCCTCTTCATCTGCCAGGAAAAGAATTACTTCAGGCACGGCGACTGCTCCTCCAGCAATTGACGAATGGCGGGGATCAGGTCGCTGGCAGCCAAGCCGCGACCAAAACTGCCCTGGCGGTCTCCGGCGATCGCGTGCAACCACACGGCCAGGCAGCTCGCTTCGTACGCGGGCATACCCTGAGCCAATAGTGCGCCGACCAGGCCGGCCAGCACATCGCCGAGCCCCGCCGTAGCCATCGCCGGATGGCCTTGATCACACCGCGACACACGCCCATCAGGGCTGGCAATCAAACTGCCAGCACCCTTGAGGATAGCCACTGCATTGAATTTCTGACTCAACGCGCGCGCCACCTTAAGGCGATCTGCCTGAACCTCGGCTGTCGATAACCCCAACAAACGCGCAGCTTCGCCCGGATGAGGGGTAATCACACAGTGGGCCGGCAGCTCGACGCTGCCAGTGGCCAGTTGGTTGAGCGCGTCGGCATCCCACACCTGCGGCTGACTGGCATTGGCCGCGACCGACAACAGGCTCTTGCCCCAGGCGGCATCGCCCAGGCCTGGGCCAATGACGATCACCGAGATTTTTTCCAGCAGGCCCATCAACTGGTTGGCCGAGCTCACGCCGACGGCCATGACCTCCGGCAGCCGAGCCAGAGCGGCCGACACATGCTCCGGCCGCGTCGCCAGCGAGACCATGCCGGCGCCGCTTCGCAGGGCACTTTCGCTGCTCAGCAGCGCCGCGCCGCCAAAGCCACGGTCACCACCGATGACCAGCAGGTGGCCGAACTGGCCCTTATGGGCGTCCGGGGAACGCGCAGCCAGTTGCGGCAAATGGCCGGGCAACAACAGCTGAACGTCGGTAATTGGGTGTTTTGTCTGAGGCATGCGTCTTCAAGCTCCGATGTCTGGCAGAATTATACGCATCTAACCTGTGGTTTCCCGTGTCTCATGCCTGCTATTACCTCCGATCTGCCCGCCCTCGCCCAATCGATCAAAGACTGGGGACGCGAGCTGGGCTTTCAACAAGTGGGCATCAGCGGCCTCGACCTGGCTGAGCATGAACAGCACCTGCAACGCTGGCTCGACGCGGGTTACCACGGCGAAATGGAATACATGGGCGCCCACGGCAGCAAACGCTCGCACCCGGACGAGCTGGTGCCCGGCACCTTGCGCGTGGTGTCACTGCGCATGGACTACCTGCCCGGCGACACCCAGATGGCGCAATTGCTGGCCCAACCAGAAAAAGCCTACATCTCGCGCTACGCCCTGGGCCGCGATTACCACAAGCTGATCCGCAAGCGCGTGCAGCAACTGGCCGACCGTATCCAGGCGCAGATCGGGCCGTTCGGCTTTCGCGCCTTCGTCGACAGCGCGCCCGTCCTGGAAAAAGCCATCGCCGAACAAGCGGGCCTGGGCTGGATCGGTAAAAACACCTTGGTTCTCAACCGCAAGGCCGGCAGTTATTTCTTCCTGAGCGAACTGTTTGTCGATTTACCGTTGCCGGTCGACCCACCCCACGCCACCGAACACTGCGGCCGCTGCACGGCGTGCCTGGACATCTGCCCCACCAACGCCTTCGTCGGCCCTTACGTGCTGGACGCGCGACGCTGCATTTCGTACCTGACCATCGAACTCAAGAGCGCCATCCCCGAAGACCTGCGTCCACTGATCGGCAACCGCGTGTTTGGCTGCGATGACTGTCAGATCGTTTGCCCGTGGAATCGTTTCGCCCGACCCACCGCCGAAAGCGATTTCAAGCCACGGCACAATCTGGATAACGCTGAACTGGCCGAATTGTTTATGTGGGACGAGGATAAATTTCTCAGCAGCACCGAAGGCTCAGCCTTGCGCCGCGCCGGTTACGAACGCTGGTTACGCAACCTGGCGGTGGGCCTGGGCAATGCACCCTCCAGCATTCCGGTGCTGGAAGCGCTCAAGGCGCGGCGGGACTACCCGTCGGAGTTGGTGCGCGAACACGTGGAATGGGCGCTGGAGCAACACGCTGCGCGTTAGTGAACGTCGTCGTTGTAGACGAACTTGGGCATTTCCCAGTGAAAACGGATCGCCAGCAGGCGTAACAGGAAGCCACTGAACAGCGTCAGCAGAATCGCTTGCTCGCTGGGCAGCTCCAGGTACAGGCACAGCAGGTAGAACCACGCGGCCAGGAAAGACACGCTGGCATATAGCTCGCGGCGGAAGATCAGCGGGATGTCGTTACAGAAGATATCCCGCAGGATGCCGCCGAATACCCCGGTGATGACCCCGCTGACCGACGCCACCAACATGCCGTGGCCCATCTCCAAGGCGGTCATGCAGCCGATCAGAGTGAACGCCACCAACCCCACCGCATCCAGCGCCAGGAACAGCGAGCGCAGGTGGCGCATCAAGGGTGCGATAAAGATCGTCACCAATGCCGCAACGGAGGTCAGCACCAAATATTCCGGGTGTTTAACCCAGGTCAGCGGGTAGTGGCCGAGCAACACATCGCGCACCGAACCGCCGCCCAAGGCGGTCACGCAAGCGATCAGCACCACGCCAAACCAGTCCATGCCACGCCGACCCGCGGACAGGGCGCCAGTCATGGCTTCGGCGGTGATGGCGACGAGGTAGAGCATCAGCAACATGATGGCGATCCTGACAGAGAGGCCGGCAGTCTAATCATTTGCCGAGGGCACCAAAAGGGGGCGTTTGGCTAAAGACCGCGTCGCGCCCTTCGCGAGCAAGCTCGCTCCCACACTTGACCGAGTTGTCATGACGAACGAGGAACAGATGTGGGAGCGGGCTTGCTCGCGAAGACGCCGGGCCAGGCGCTACATCTTCAAGCCTTGATGAAATGCTTGCGGTAATGCTGCAACTCGGCAATCGACTCGCGAATATCATCCAGCGCCAAGTGCGTGCTGCCTTTATGGAAGCTGTCTTTGACTTCAGGCGCCCAGCGCGCAGCCAGTTCCTTCAAGGTCGACACGTCGAGGTTGCGGTAGTGGAAGTAACTTTCCAGCCCCTTCATGTGCGTATAAAGGAAGCGACGGTCCTGGCAGATGCTGTTGCCGCAGATCGGCGATTTGCCCTTGGGCACCCACTGTTCCAGAAAGGCGATGGTTTGGGCTTCGGCTTCGGCCATGCTGATGTGGCTGTCGCGCACGCGCTGGGTCAGCCCGGAGTTACCGTGGGTGCGGGTGTTCCACTCGTCCATGGTGGCGAGTACGGCCTCGCTGTGGTGGATGGCGATCACCGGGCCTTCGGCCAAAGTGTTGAGGTTGCTGTCGGTGACAATGGTCGCCATCTCGATGATGACGTCGGTGTCGGGGTTCAGACCGGTCATTTCCAGATCGATCCAAATCAGGTTCTGTGGGTTTTGCATGGCTTGATTCTCTTGGCACCTTGGCGTAGCCGGGCAGTTTAGCAGGCGGGGGCGTGCTAGACTCGCGACCGTTTTACCCAACTTTTGCATTATCGACACGGAACACCAATGGCCAAACGCCAGCTCAACCGTCGCCAAAACTGGCGCATCGAAAAGATTCAAGGTGAACGCGCCGCCCGCGCCGCCAAACGTGAATCCTCCGCCGTGGAAGCGCTCGAGGGCGGCGACCTGGGCCCCGAACAAACGGGCCTGGTGATCGCGCACTTTGGTGTGCAGGTCGAAGTCGAGGCGCTCGAAGGCGAACTCGCAGGCCAGGTATTCCGTTGTCACTTGCGCGCCAACCTGCCTGCGCTGGTCACCGGCGACAAGGTGGTGTGGCGTGCCGGCAACCAGGGCATCGGCGTCATCGTCGCCCAGTTGCCGCGCAGCACCGAACTGCGCCGCCCCGACAGCCGTGGCCAGCTCAAGCCGGTGGCGGCCAACGTCGACATGATCGTGATCGTGTTCGCGCCGCTGCCCGAGCCCCATGCCAACCTGATCGACCGTTACCTGGTCGCGGCTGAGCATGCTGGTATCCGCCCGTTGCTGCTGCTGAACAAATTCGACCTGATCGACGAGCAGAACGCCCCGGCGCTCAATGCGTTGCTGGCGGTCTACCGCACCCTGGGCTACCCGGTGCTGGAAGTGTCGGCTCACCACGGCAACGGCATGGAACAGCTGCAGCAGCAGTTGGACGGGCGGATCAGCGTGTTCGTCGGCCAGTCAGGCGTGGGCAAGTCGTCGCTGGTCAACAGCCTGTTACCGGAAGTCGAAACCCGCGTGGGCCCGCTGTCGGAACTGTCCGGCCAGGGCACCCACACCACCACCACCGCGCGGTTGTTCCACTTCCCGGGCGGCGGCGAGTTGATCGACTCACCGGGTATTCGTGAATTCGGCTTGGGCCACGTCAGCCGCAGCGATGTGGAAGCGGGCTTCATCGAGTTCAACGACCTGATCGGCACCTGCCGCTTCCGTGACTGCAAACACGACCGCGAGCCGGGTTGTGCGTTGCTCAAGGCACTGGAAGATGGGCGCGTGCAGCAGCAGCGGATGAACAGCTATCGGTCGATTATTGCGAGCTTGCCTGAGAGCAGTTATTGACGGTCAATTTCTTGATACACATAAACCGGGGGGCTGAAAGCCCTAGCCCATTGATTTAACAGGAGCAGGCATCAAGAATTCGAGCCAACTGGGTGGCTGATACGCACAAGCCAGCTTGTATTCGGATTTCCTGATGCTCATAATTGCTCCGTCACCAGCGAAAGCTGGCAGGAGTCTGGATCCTTTTCGGAGTTGATCCAGCGGCGCAGAAGGGGCGAAGCAAGCTCCGCTGCGTGTCGAATGAAGCCGCCTTCGGGCGGCTTTGCTTTTTGTGGGGAATTAACATTTGGCTCTCTACTATCACCCCAAACAAGGCGACGTTTTGCTGTGTGACTTCACCCGAGGCTTTGTCGCCCCGGAAATGCTGAAGATCCGCAAAGTCGTCGTGATATCTCCTACCTCGACCCACAGTCGCAAGCTCTGCACCGTGGTGCCAATCTCCTCTACTGCACCAGCGACCCAATACGACTGGCACCATTTGCTACGCACCAATCCACTTCAGTCCGATGGTTATAAAGAGCTATGGGTGAAGTGCGACATGATTTATACCGTCAGCTTTGAGCGCCTCGACAAGTTGCATAGAAAGACTCGCACCAAAGGTCGGGAGTACTTCGTCCCGCGCCTGTGCGCCGACGACATGCGAGGCGTAGTCAGTGGTGTCAAAGCATACCTCCCACTTTGAACACACATGAAAACGCCCCGAATGATCGGGGCGTTTACGTTTCCAGCGCATAGATCAATTATGACCCAGGTGCGGGCGCCGTAGGATCCTTGACGCCCCCATCATCAAACAGGTTCAGCTTCTGGCGCAGCTCATGGGCTGGCAACGGTTCCTGCTCCGGCGGTAGCGCGTTCGGGTCGGCCGGCACTTCGCCTGGCGCACCGTCGCCCTGGGTCGGTGCCGGTGGCGGTGGTTGATCGCCCTCAATCGCACGCTGGGCTTTTTTGGTCAGCACCACGATGTCGATACGGCGGTTGACCGGGTTGAACGGGTCTTTGGGATCAAACAGCTGCGAGGAGGCAAAGCCCACCACGCGCGCCACTTGCGGGTCCGGGTAGCTGCCGGCTACCAGCGCACGCCGGGCGGCATTGGCGCGGTTGGCCGAGAGTTCCCAGTTGCCGAAATCGCCCTGGCCCGCGTAGGGCTTGGCGTCGGTATGCCCGCTGATGCTGATCTTGTTCGGCACCGCCTTGATGGTGTCAGCCATGGCCAGCAGGATGTCTTCAAAGTACGGCTTCAAGCGCGCACTGCCAGAGTCGAACATCGGCCGGTTGGCCGCATCGGTAATCTGGATGCGCAGCCCCTCGGGGGTGATCTCGAAGGAAATCTGGTCCTTGAACTTCAGCAACTGTGGGTTTTCTTCAACCTTGTTCTGCAATTCCTGCAGCAACAGTTCCAGGCGCTCCTGTTCGACCTGCTCAGCCATGGACTCGACAGTGTCGCGCTCAATCGGAATTTTTTCCTGGGGCGACTCCGTTTGCACTTCGGGGTTGATGGTGCGCTCTGGCGCCAGTTCCGGCGAGCCGCCCAGGTCAATGACAAACGGCGTGCCGCTTTCCGAAAAGCCAATCGGGTCTTTGAAGTAGCCGGCGATGGCAATCTTCTGTTCTGGCGTCGCGGTGGACATCAGCCACAGCACCAGGAAGAACGCCATCATCGCCGTGGCAAAGTCGGCGAAGGCGATTTTCCAGGCGCCGCCATGGTGCCCCGCAGCGAAGCGCTTGACGCGCTTGATGATGATCGGCTGGTTGTTTTCCATGGCTTAACGACCGCGAACCGCTTGTTCCAGCTCGGAGAAACTCGGGCGATGTTTCGGGTACAGCACCTTGCGCCCAAACTCCACGGCCAGCGACGGCGGCATGCCCGAGGCCGATGCCACCAGGCACGCCTTGATCGCTTCGTAGAGGTTGATCTCTTCCTTGGCATCGTGGGCCAGGGAAGTGGCGAGCGGGCCGAAGAAACCATAGGCGGCGAGAATACCGAAGAAGGTCCCCACCAGCGCCGCACCTACGTGCATGCCGATGGCCGCCTGATCGCCCTCGCCCAGGGACGCCATGGTCACCACGATACCCAGTACCGCCGCGACAATACCGAAACCGGGCATGCCGTCGGCGATGCCGGTCACGGCGTGGGAAGGATGCTCCAGCTCTTCCTTGAGGCTGAACAGCTCCATGTCGAACAGGCCTTCCAGTTCGTGGGGTGCCATGTTGCCGGAGGACATGATGCGCAGGTAATCACAGATATACGCGGTCATGCGCTCGTCTTTGAGCACGGCCGGGTACTTGGCAAAAATCGGGCTGGCTGCGGCGTCTTCGATATCACCCTCGATCGCCATCATGCCTTCGCGGCGGCTCTTGTTGAGGATCTCGTAGATCAGCCCCAGCACTTCCAGATAAAACGTGTGGGAGAAGCGCGAGCTGAACATGCCCAGGGACTTCTTGACCACGTGCATGGTCATATAGCCTGGGTTGGCCTGCAAAAATGCGCCGAACGCGGCACCGCCAATAATCAGCACTTCGAAAGGCTGGATCAGTGCGGCGATTTTACCGTGGGAGAGGACGTACCCTCCGAGCACACTTGCGATGACGACAATGATGCCGATAATTTTAGCCATAGGAGAGGGGTACTTGCGCCGTCGGGTTCATGGACATAGGGGGTGTTGCACAAAACTCTTGTTCTACTTATCGGCAAAACTGCGCCAGACTATAGCCCGTTAAGGCGAAAAGCCAATTCGGCCCGTTCCGGGCGTGTAGAACGCAAGTGATGATCGCGCCCCAATCATGGCAATTGAAACGACAGTCCCAACGAACCGCCCCACCACCCTCGCCGCTTGGATCAAGTGCCTGGACGACGTGCTGCTGCCCGTGCCCCAGGCCAGTCATGAGCGCGTATGCAAAGCCATTCGCGATAGCCGCAGTTCATTGCGAGATATTGCGGAGCTGATGCACAACAGCCCGGCCCTGGTGTTGAGCGTGATGCGCGAAGCCAACAGCCAAGCCCACGGCAGCCTGGCCGAACCTGCGGAAAACCTTGAAGTCGCGCTTAACCGCCTGGGCCTCAAACGTGCAGAGGAGTTGTTGGCGCGCCTGCCTTCGGTACCCGCCCGGGAAATTCCCGTGGCCTTGCGTCAACTGTTGCTGATCAGCCAGCACGCATCCCAGCAAGCCAACGGTTTGTTCGGCAGTCGCCTGGCGCGACTGTGGCAGGACATCCACTGGGGCAGCCTGCTGTTTCTGTCGCCGCTGTGGCCGATGGCCGTCGCCTACCCCAAGCTTTTGGAAGAATGGGAATTGCGGGTGATCCATAAAGGCCAATCGGCGCGCCAGGTCGAGCAACAGCTGTTCGGCGTGCGCTTGCTCGACCTGTGCCTGGGCCTGACCGAAGCCTGGCACCTGCCGATCTGGGTTTCACAGGGCTACAAGTTGCTGCTGGCCGAGCAACGCCTGCTGGTCAAGGCGCTGCACATTGCCCGTCAAGACGATGCCCTGCGCCACCAGCAATTGCTCGATGCCGAGCCCAACCTGCGGCGCTGGCTGAACCAGCCGGCCAACACCGTGTTGCTGGCCAATGGCCTGGCGATGTCGGCCCAAGAATCCTGGACCTGCCCGCACACCGAGCGCTGGCAATACCTGACGGCGCTGTACCTGCAAACGCCATTGAGCGATGTGCAACAGCAAGCCCACCAGCAAGCGGTGACCAGCGCGCGCACCACCTTGATGCCCGACCTCTGGCACCCCGCGCTGTCGCTGATCTGGCCGTGGCATGTGCAGAAGGTCCATCGCGGCTTGTTGCCTGCACCGCCTCCGACTGCCGAAGCCTTGGCCGTGTGGCGCACGCGTTGCACCGAGTTGCTGGTGGAACCGAGCCGCTTTGCCAACGCCATGCACCTGACCACTTGCGCCAAGGAAGCCCTGGTGGCCAGTGGCATGCAGCGGGTACTGATATTCATGGCCGATCGCGCCTTGAGCACCTTGCGTGTGCACCAGGCCGACGGCCTGCCCAAGGACGCGGCTCACCTGAGCCTGGATGTGGTCAACAGCACGTTGCTGCAACGCCTGCTGGAAAAGTCCGCCCAGGTACGCCTGAACCCCGACAACCATGCGCAGTTTTCCGCCTTGCTGCCACCGATCCTGCGTCGCCTGTTTGTCGGCGAGCACCTGCTGTTGCGCTCACTGAGCTGCAACGGCCGGGTGGTCATGCTGATCGTGGCGGACCAGGGCGGCGGGCCGTTCTCGGAAACTACCGTGCAAGCGTTCGGCAAAACCGCCCAATGCATCGAGAAAGCCCTGCACAGCTTTACCAACCGCAGCGCCTGATGCTTGCGCTACAATCACCGGCCTTTATCGCCAACATTTGTGCCCAGGAGACCTCACATGCCTGACTTCTCTGGCTTGCCGCTGGTGATCGAATCCGCCGACCTGTCGAGTCGCCTCGATTCCAAGCACTTGATACTGGTGGACCTCACCAGTGCCGCCCGCTACGCCGAAGGGCATATCCCCGGCGCGCATTTCGTTGACCCCAAGCGCACCCAACTGGGCCAGCCGCCCGCACCCGGCCTGCTGCCGAGCAAGGCCGACCTGGAAAAACTGTTCGGCGAACTAGGCCACACCCCGGACGCCACCTATGTGGTCTATGACGACGAAGGCGGCGGTTGGGCCGGGCGCTTTATCTGGATGCTCGACGTGATCGGCCACCAGAAATATCACTACCTCGACGGTGGCCTGCTGGTATGGCTGGATGAAGGCCACGCGCTTTCCACCGATGTGCCCCCAGCAGCCGGCGGCCCGGTCAGCCTTACGCTGCACGACGGCCCTACCGCCACCCGTGAATACCTGCAAAGCCGTCTCGGCGCGGCCGACCTGGGGATCTGGGATGCTCGTGGCCCGCTGGAGTATTCCGGCGAGAAAGTGCTCGCAGCCAAGGGCGGCCACATTCCCGGCGCGGTGAACTTCGAATGGACCGCCGGCATGGACAAGGCACGCAACCTGCGTATCCGCCGTGACATGCCGCAGATCCTCGAAGACCTCGGGCTGACCAAAGACAAAGAAATCATCACCCACTGCCAGACTCACCACCGCTCTGGCTTCACCTACCTGGTGGCCAAGGCGCTCGGTTATCCGCGAGTCAAAGGTTATGCCGGTTCCTGGGGCGAATGGGGCAACCACCCCGACACCCCCGTTGAGATTTAAGGTTTAAGGACAGTTATGAAAAAGCAGTTGTTTATCCTCAGCCAGTACTTGCTGCCACACCACTTGCTGTCGCGCCTGGCCGGCTGTATCGCCGAGTGCCGCGTGCGCTGGTTCAAGAACGCCTTCACTGCCTGGTTCGCCAAGCGCTACCAGGTGGACATGTCCCAGGCCCTGGTGGAAGACCTGAGCGCCTACGAGCACTTCAACGCCTTCTTCACCCGCGCGTTGAAAGACGGCGCCCGCCCGTTGGATCCAACCCCAGGCGCAGTCCTGAGCCCCGCCGATGGCGCGGTCAGCCAACTGGGCCCGATCGAACATGGCCGTATCTTCCAGGCCAAAGGCCACAGCTTCAGCGTGCTGGAACTGCTCGGTGGCGATGCGGCAATGGCTGCGCCGTTCATGGGCGGCGAGTTCGCAACTATTTACCTGTCGCCCAAGGACTACCACCGGGTGCACATGCCATTGGCCGGTACCCTGCGCGAGATGGTGTATGTGCCAGGGCGGATTTTCTCGGTCAACCAGACCACCGCCGAAAACGTGCCGGAGTTGTTCGCCCGTAACGAGCGCGCTGTCTGCTTGTTCGACACCGAACGCGGCCCGATGGCCGTGGTGTTGGTGGGTGCGATGATCGTTGCGTCGATTGAAACCGTGTGGGCCGGCTTGGTGACGCCGCCCAAGCGCGAGCTGAAAACCTTCCGCTACGACGAAGCGGCTCGCGCGCCGATTCATCTGGAAAAAGGTGCGGAACTGGGTCGTTTCAAACTGGGATCGACCGCCATCGTGCTGTTCGGGCCGGACCAGGTCAAGTGGGCTGAAGAACTGGCAGCGGGTACGCCGGTGCAGATGGGCCAGGGTATCGCCTTGCCTAAAGCCTGATCGACACAA
The DNA here is from genome assembly GCF_001728935.1 of Pseudomonas sp. AP42. Lineage (NCBI taxonomy): Bacteria > Pseudomonadati > Pseudomonadota > Gammaproteobacteria > Pseudomonadales > Pseudomonadaceae > Pseudomonas > Pseudomonas sp. AP42. Next base: position 10,150 of record NZ_LYSO01000040.1, on the reverse strand, counting down.
CCCCTGTAGGAGCGAGCTTGCTCGCGAAGCACTCAAGAGCACCGCGGGCATCCAGAATGCCCGGGTAATCGTTGACGATTTTCGCGAGCAAGCTCGCTCCTACAGGGGGTTGAGTGGCGCCCTAGAGCTGACCGTCGCGGTCACGCAAGCCCAGCAGGTACAGCACGCCATCCAACCCCAAGGTCGAAATCGCCTGCTTGGCCGATTGCTTGACCAACGGCTTGGCACGGAACGCCACGCCCAACCCGGCAATCGCCAGCATCGGCAAGTCATTGGCGCCATCGCCGACCGCAATGGTCTGCTCCAGACGTAAGCCTTCCTTGTGCGCCAATTCCTTGAGCAGGTCGGCCTTGCGTTGCGCGTCGACAATCGGCTCCACCGCCACGCCAGTCACTTTGCCATCCACCACTTCCAGCTCGTTGGCGAATACATAGTCAATGCCCAGCTTGGCCTGCAACTGCTTGGCGAAGTAAGTGAAGCCGCCGGACAGGATGGCAGTCTTGTAGCCCAGGCGCTTGAGTTCGGCGAACAGGGTTTCGGCGCCTTCAGTCAGGCGCAGCGACGCGCCGATCGAATCCAGCACGCCCACGTCTAGGCCCTTGAGCAACGCCAGACGTTCCTTGAAGCTGGCACGAAAATCCAGCTCGCCGGCCATCGCCCGCTCGGTAATCTCAGACACTTGCTCGCCCACACCGGCCGCCTTGGCCAGCTCGTCGATGACTTCGGCTTCGATCAAGGTGGAGTCCATGTCGAACACCGCCAGGCGGCGGTTGCGACGGAACAGGGAGTCTTCCTGGAAGGCGATATCGACGTTCAGTTCCTGGGCCACGCTCAGGAAGTCGGCGCGCAGCGCTTGCGCGTCAGCCGGTTCGCCGCGTACGGAGAACTCGATGCAGCCCTTGCCCTTGTCGGCCGGAGTGTCTAATGGCATGCGACCCGACAGACGGTCGATATGGTCGATATTCAATCCGTACTGCGCGGTAATGGAACTGACGCGCTGCAACTGCTCCGCCGTTACCTTGCGGGTCAACAGGGTGACAATGTGGCGCTTTTTGCCCTGGCCTTCGACCCAGTGTTGGTAATCGGCTTCGGACACCGGGGTGAAACGTACCTGTTGATCGAGCTTATACGCCGTAAACAGGATGTCCTTGAGTACCGAGGAGGCCTGTTCGGTGCTGGGGATTTCCACCAGGATGCCGAACGACAAGGTGTCGTGGATCACCGCCTGGCCGATGTCGAGAATGTTCACACCACCCTGGGCCAGGACGCCGGTAATGGCTGCGGTGAGACCCGGTCGGTCTTCACCCGTGATGTTGATCAGGACAATTTCGCGCAAAGCGCACCCCCAGGCTGGAAAAAAACCGCATTCTACCCACTTTCAGTGACCATCGGGCACAGCCAGCGCTTTGCCGGCCATGGGCCTGTCGCTATACTGCGCGTCAACTTCACGGACCAAGAGCCGAGCGCAAGTGAACCGGCCCACGCCAGTAAAAACCGATAACTTCTTCCTGCTGATCTTCCGGGCACTGCGCCATCGCCGTGTACCGATTGCATTGCGCATCGCCAGCCATAACGTGATCCTGGTCGCTCTGGCCCTGGTGATCTACGCCTGCGTGATGGGTTTGCAGTTCAAGCAGGCCATGCACGAGCAGGCTGATGCCCTGGGCGCGAGCCTGACAACCCAGACCGCCACTTCGGCGACTGAGTTGCTGGTGTCCAACGACATCCTCAGCCTCAACGTGCTGCTCAACAACCTGACCAAGAACCCGCTGGTGGCCCACGCCGCTATCTATAGCGTGGACAACCGGATCATGGCCGAAGCCGGGCAACGCCCGAAAAACGGCCTGCTCGGTGAGGCCGAAGGCCTGTACCAGAGCAATATTACGTTCCAGGACGTGAAGGCCGGCCAACTGCGTATCAGCCTTGATATGCAACAGTTCCAGCAGCCCATGACCATCAGCCTGCAGAGCATGGGCATCCTGAGCGCGATCCTGCTGGCTTTGGCCCTGGCCTTGAGCCTGCGCCTGGGCCGGCATATTTCCACGCCGTTGATGCAACTGCGCATCTGGCTGCGGGATATCGACGAACACACCCCGGCTACCGATCGCCAGGACGAAATCGGCGACCTCGCGCGCCAGCTCCACGCCAGCTTTGCCCCGGAGCCCAAAGCGCCTGAAGTCGAGCCCGAGCCTGAGTACGACGACGCCGAGGACTACACCGACGAGCCTGAGTTTGAAGTGCGCGACCTGCGCGACCCAGGCTTCGACGACAGCGCCCCGGTGGCCGGCCTCAAGCCTGCACCGCGCCATGTGATCAAGGCCGAGGAAGACGAGCTGGACGACGAAGACCCGTTCGCCGACCTGCGCGACACCTCGGCAGCCGCCCCGGTCGCCGCACCGAAACCGGTTGTGGTCAAGAACGCCGAGCCGCAGCACAGCGCCGTACTCGCCGTGCAACTGGGTGCCCAGGAGCAACTGCGCCGCCTGCCCCGTGCCCGCCTGACCGAACTGCTCGAACGCTACCGCGACTGCCTCGACCAGGCTGCTTCGCTCTATCAGAGCGAACTGCATACCCTGAACGATGGCAGCACGCTGATGCTGTTCCACAGCGAAGACAGCGGCGAAGACTACCTGACCAACGCCATCTGCTGCGGCGAGCTGTTGCGCGCCCTGGGCCACGCCCTGCAGATCGAAGTGGCCGACAGCGGCATTACCCTGCAACTGCAGTTGGGCCTAACCGTGGGTGACGACCTGTTTGGCATGAGCCAGATCGACCTGCTGCTCACTGAAATCGCCCAGGATGCCCTGGCCCTGTCCCAGCACAGCCGCAACCTGTTGCTGGTGGAGCGCAAGATCAGCGAAGACACACTGATCCGCCAACGCGCACGTATCCGCCCGATTGCCAGCCCTGAGGGTGCCAGCTGTGTGGAGCGGTTGATGGAGCCGTATCCGTCGATGCTGGAACGGCAGTTGGCGCGGATGCATGAGACCCGCAAGCCCTGAGGCATAGCGTTATACCTACTGTGGAGTTGGGCTTATGTGGGAGCGGGCTTGCTCGCGAAAGCGGCGTGTCAGTCAACTGATGTGACCCTGACACACCTCATTCGCGAGCAAGCCCGCTCCTACACAAGCTCGCTCCTACATTTGGTTTGTGGTATTCGCAGCCCAATAAAAAGGCCCGCTTATTCAGCGGGCCTTTTGTTTGTGCGCGATTCAGATCAGAACCTGAACACTTCCAGATCGGTGCGAATCGGCGTAGCCATCGGCATCTTCGGTTTTTCCGGGGCCGCAGGCTTGGCCTGGGCCGGGGCTTGCTTACGCGGCTGCGCTTCGGCAATCGGCGGCTGGTTGGCCAATGGCTTGAGCGCCACCGACAACTGCTGAGCCAAATGCTGCAACAGCACACCCTGGGCCTGGACCTGGGACGCGGTGGTGCCTGCATGTTCTTCCTGCAGGTGCACAATGCGGTTGTCCCGCACTTGCCCGCGACGGTCGATCAGGCGCCACTGTGCATCCAGGATCGCCGGTTGCGACTTGCCGGAGTCCAGCCGCGTGATGGTCAGCAATACCTGTACATCCGGGGTGAACCCGGAGGGTCCCGGTGCCAAGACCACACGCTGGCTGTCCAGCTGGCCGGCGACCTGACGCAACATCAACTGATTGATATCCGACGACAGGCTACCGGCCCAACGACCATCTGTGGAACCTTGCAGGCTGCCGTCGTTCTGACGTTGAAGCAGGGTTTCGCGTTGCAGGTAGTCGGCAACGACTACCGGCCCCAGCAATACTGCCATGCCAGCGGTTTGAGCTGGCTGAGCCGGACTTCCGCTGTCCAGCTGGTACAGCGACACCGGTTGGTGTGTGCTGCAACCCGCCAACCCCAAAAGGCCAGCGAGCATCAAAAATAGAGGAAGGCGTGGAGCAGTCATCATCCCATCCAAGTGGCTGCCACAAGGCGAACCACAATGTAATACTAAAAATAACCTGAACACGCTCGGCCACGCCGGCGCTGGAAAGGCCATATCATCCGTGAATATGCGCCATGACTCCAGCGCGAAAGCATCGATCTACGCGTTAAATCGTAGATCGAGGCCTCTAGTACCGCTTAAACCGGCGTTTCGACCAGCAAGGCATCCACTCGCTGGAAGCCTCGTGGCAGTTTGTTACCTCGCCGGCCACGCTCACCCTTGTAGTGTTCAAGGTCGTCAGGGCGCAATGACAACGTGCGCTTGCCGGCCTGGAGTACCAAGGTAGAGCCTTCCGGGACCACGGCGATATCAGTCACATACTCCTCGCGACTGGCCACCCGGTCACCGGGAATCCCGATAATCTTGTTGCCCTTGCCCTTGCCCAACTGCGGCAAGTCGCTGATCTTGAACACCAGCAGACGCCCTTCAGTGGTCACCGACGCCAGCCAGTTGCTTTCACGATCTTCCACCGGCCTTGGCAGAATCACCTTGGCGTTGTTCGGCAAGCTCAACAGCGCCTTGCCTGCCTTGTTCTTGGCCTGCAGGTCTTCACCCTTGACCACGAAACCGTAACCGGCATCGGAAGCGATGACATACAGCGAATCATCGTCCGGCAGCAGTACGCACTCGAAATTCGCCCCCGGTGGCGGCGTGAGGCGCCCGGTCAACGGCTCGCCCTGCCCCCGTGCAGATGGCAGGGTATGGGCCGGCACCGAATAACTGCGCCCGGTCGAGTCGATAAACACCGCGAACTGATTGGAACGCCCGGCGGCAGCGGTCTTGAAGCCATCACCGGCTTTGTACGAAAGGCCGGAGGCGTCAATATCATGCCCTTTGGCGGAGCGAACCCAACCCTTTTCCGACAGAACGACGGTAATTTTCTCGTTGGGCAACAGCTCGGTTTCGGTCAGAGCTTTCGCTTCAGCGCGCTCGACGATAGGCGAGCGACGGTCATCGCCATAGGTTTCGGCATCTTTGATCAGTTCGCTGCGCACCAGCTTCTTGAGCTTGGCTTCGCTGCCCAGCAAGGCTTGCAGCTTGGCTTGTTCCTTGAGCAGCGCATCCTGCTCGTCGCGCAGCTTCATTTCTTCCAAGCGTGCCAACTGGCGCAAGCGGGTGTCGAGGATGTAGTCCGCCTGGATTTCGCTCAGCTCGAAACGCGCGATCAGCTCGGCCTTCGGGTGCTCGGCGGTACGGATGATATGGATCACTTCATCCAGGTTGAGGTAGGCGATCAGCAAGCCGTCCAACAGGTGCAAGCGGCGCTCAACCTTGTCGAGGCGGAATTGCAGGCGGCGGCGCACGGTCTGTACGCGGAACTCCAGCCATTCCACCAGCAGGTTGCGCAGGTTCTTGAGCTGCGGCTTACCGTCCAGGCCGATGATGTTGACGTTGACCCGGTAGCTGGACTCCAGGTCGGTGCTGGCAAACAAGTGCTGCATCAGCACTTCATGATCCACCCGGCTGTTGGTCGGGATGATCACGATGCGGCACGGGTTCTCGTGGTCGGACTCGTCACGCAGGTCGGCCACTTGCGGCAATTTCGACGGCTTGGCCTGCATCAACGCGGCGATCTGCTCCAGCACCTTGGCACCTGACACCTGGTGCGGCAGCGCGGTCACGATAATGTCGCCGTCCTCGATGTGGTACACGGCGCGCATACGCACCGAGCCCTTGCCGGTTTCGTACATCTTCAGCAGGTCGGCGCGCGGCGTGATGATTTCTGCTTCGGTCGGGTAATCCGGGCCCTGGATATGCTCGCAGAGCTGCTCGACCGTAGCCTTGGGCTCATCGAGCAAGCGCACGCAGGCGGTGGCGACTTCGCGCAGGTTGTGCGGCGGCACGTCGGTGGCCATGCCGACTGCAATACCGGTGGTGCCATTGAGCAGGATGTTCGGCAAACGCGCCGGCAACACCAGGGGTTCGTCGAGGGTGCCGTCAAAGTTCGGCCCCCAGTCGGCCGTGCCCTGGCCCAGCTCGCTGAGCAGCACTTCGGAATAACGCGACAGCCGCGCCTCGGTGTAACGCATGGCGGCGAAGGATTTGGGGTCATCCGGTGCACCCCAGTTACCCTGGCCGTCCACCAGGGTATAGCGGTAGCTGAACGGCTGGGCCATCAACACCATGGCTTCATAGCACGCCGAATCGCCGTGGGGGTGAAATTTACCTAGCACGTCACCGACGGTACGCGCCGACTTCTTGTGCTTGGAATCGGCGTCCAGGCCCAACTCACTCATGGCGTAGATGATGCGCCGTTGCACGGGCTTCAGGCCGTCGCCGATATGCGGCAAGGCACGGTCCATGATCACGTACATGGAGTAGTTGAGGTAGGCATTTTCGGTGAATTCAGCCAGCGACCGGCGTTCTACGCCATCTAAACTGTCTGCGAGGATGTCACTCATGCGGGCCTCATCATGGGGTAAGGCGCAGTGGAACTGCCGCTGCGCTGATTCAATTCAAAAAAATCTCGATTCATGGCTGGGCACTCCAGCCGCCGTCCGGGGCGGCGAAACGATAGACCATCGGACGCTTTTCACCATCGGCACGCGGGCCGAAATTGTTATCGATGCCGACCCAGGCACCGTCGGCATCCACCAACAGGGCTTCAGCCAGGCCATACGACTGTGGGTAACGTCGCTGCGGTGTCAGGGCTTCGTCGGCAAACGACCAGCACAGCTCAACCTTGGCCGTGAGCGGGTCGCGTCGGCAGATCTGGAACGCATTGCGCTCCAGGGTAAACAGCTTGCCGTTGAACAGCGACAAGTCGGCAAAGTCCTTGGACACGGCCTTGGCGTTGGGGAACTGCGCCGGCTGCACTTCCTGGCCGGCCTCGCTCAACAATACACAACGGCCATCGCAATCCCATACGCTCTGCCCACGCTTGATCGAGACCAGGCCACGACGTTCGCGCTCGGCAGCCAGCCAGATCTGATTGCCTTCCGGGTTTACCGCCAGGCCTTCGAACAAGGCATTAAAGTGCAGCAACATGCCACTGGCTCTGGCTTCGCGCACCATCCCCGGCGCGATTTTCAACCATTCGGGCGCGCCCGCCGCCGGCACCTGCAGCACCGCGGCATGGGCTTCGCTGACAATGTAGCGGTTGCCTGCGGCATCACAGCTGATGCCTTCAAAGTCCAGGTCACCGCCGCGTATGAACGAAGCGGCCTTGGTACGCGAACGCAAGCCCCAAGGCAGGCCGGACTCGGGCACGGGCGGCACGTCGATCTTTATTGCCTCGGCGCTCCAGGTCGGCGCACGGGTATCCAGGCGGTAGATCTGGTCGTCATCGCGGTCCGAAACCGTCCACAGCTCGTTGCCACACAACGCCAGGCCCGACAGGTTCCCACCGCGCATGCCGTCCACCGGATGTTCCGAGACCAGCTTGAGCTCTGCCACGCTGGCGGCAGCCACCTGGGTGACCGCCAGCCCACTCAACATCAGGATCGCCAGGGCGACGCCTGTGCGCATCAGCCCAGCACCTCGGCCAGGTTGCCTTTGGATTCCAGCCAGGTCTTGCGGTCGCCGGCGCGTTTCTTCGCCAGCAGCATGTCCATCATTTCCGAGGTGGCGGCGAAGTCTTCCAGGGTCAACTGCACCAGGCGCCGGGTGTTCGGGTCCATGGTGGTTTCGCGCAGTTGCGGCGGGTTCATTTCACCCAGGCCCTTGAATCGCGTGACCTGTGGCTTGCCGCGTTTCTTCTCGGCCACCAGGCGGTCGAGGATGCCATCGCGCTCGGCTTCGTCCAGGGCGTAGAAAATTTCCTTGCCCAGGTCGATGCGGTACAGCGGCGGCATGGCGACGTAGACGTGACCGGCATCCACCAACGGGCGGAAATGCTGGACGAACAACGCGCACAGCAAGGTAGCAATGTGCAGGCCGTCGGAGTCGGCGTCGGCGAGGATACAGATCTTGCCGTAGCGCAACTGGCTCATGTCCGCCGCGCCTGGGTCTACCCCGATGGCCACGGCAATGTTGTGTACTTCCTGACTGGCGAGCACTTCGCTGCCATCGACTTCCCAGGTGTTGAGGATCTTGCCGCGCAACGGCAGGATCGCCTGGAATTCCTTGTCCCGCGCTTGTTTGGCGGAACCGCCGGCGGAGTCACCCTCCACCAGGAACAGCTCGGAACGCATCGGGTCTTGCCCGGCGCAATCGGCCAGTTTGCCGGGCAATGCCGGGCCCTGGGTGATGCGCTTGCGCTCGACCTTCTTGCTGGCTTTCAAGCGACGGCCGGCGTTGTTGATCGCCAGTTCCGCCAGGGCCAGGCCCAGCTCTGGGTGCTCGTTGAGCCACAGGCTGAAGGCGTCCTTGACCACACCCGAGACAAACGCCGCCGCCTCGCGGGACGACAGGCGCTCTTTGGTCTGGCCGGAAAATTGCGGTTCCTGCATCTTCATCGACAGCACGAACGCGATGCGCTCCCACACGTCTTCCGGCGCCAGCTTCACGCCGCGCGGCAACAGGCTGCGGTATTCGCAGAATTCACGCATGGCATCCAGCAAGCCTTGGCGCAAACCGTTGACGTGGGTGCCGCCCTGGGCCGTGGGGATCAGGTTGACGTAGCTTTCCTGCACGCTGTCGCCACCTTCGGGCAACCACAGCAGCGCCCAGTCCACCGCTTCTTTATTACCCGACAGGCTGCCGCAGAACGGCTCGTTGGGCAGGCGTTCGAAGTCGCTGACCGAATCTTCCAGGTAAGAGCGCAGGCCGTCTTCGTAGTGCCACTCGACCTTCTCGCCGGTGCCTTTGTCTTCAAAGCTGACCAGCAGCCCCGGGCACAACACAGCCTTGGCCTTGAGCACGTGCTTGAGGCGGCTGATGGAGAATTTGGGCGAATCGAAATACTTGGGGTCCGGCGCAAAGTACACGCTGGTGCCGGTGTTGCGCTTGCCCACGGTGCCGATCACTTCCAGGTCGGTGGCTTTGTATCCATCGGCGAAGGTCATCTGGTACTCGTTGCCGTCGCGCTTGACCTTGACCCGCACCAGGGTCGACAGGGCGTTGACCACGGAAATACCCACGCCGTGCAAACCGCCGGAGAACTGGTAGTTCTTGTTGGAGAACTTGCCGCCGGCATGCAGCTTGGTAAGGATCAGCTCGACGCCCGGCACACCCTCTTCGGGGTGAATGTCCACCGGCATGCCACGACCGTCGTCGGACACTTCCAGGGAATGGTCGGCGTGAAGGATGACTTGCACCGACTTGGCGTGCCCGGCCAAGGCTTCGTCGACGCTGTTGTCGATGACTTCCTGGGCAAGGTGGTTCGGCCGACTGGTGTCGGTGTACATGCCGGGGCGTTTGCGCACCGGGTCGAGGCCCGAGAGGACTTCGATGGCGTCGGCGTTATAAGAGCTAGCGCTGGGAGTGGCCATGGGGTCTCGTCGTGAGTCGTTCGATTAAAAAGTGACCTGCGATTTTCTACAGTGACGAAAAATCGAAGGATTGAAACTGATCTGCGCCAATACCGGCAAAGCACAACAGTGCCGGCAATTGCTGGGCGAACCCCTGGTAACCATGGTCGCCACCGGCCTGGATGCGCAAGGCACAGGCCCGGTAATACTGTTGGGCCAGGCGATAATCCAGGGTTTCGTCCCCGGTCTGCAACCACACCTGATAACGCCCGGCATCCTGGGGCGCCGGTACTTCCAGCTCGGCCAGCGCCGTGACGTGGTCCTGTGTCAATTCCCAGGTCTCATCGGTGTAGAGGTTCTTCTGGGTGCCCAGGTAACCGTCAAACATCCGATGGGGGCTGACCGCCGGGTTGACCAGCAGCGCCTTGAGGCCATGGCGTTCGGCAAGATGGGTTGCATAGTAGCCGCCGAGTGAGCTGCCGACCAGCAGTGGCCGGTCCAGTTGCGCAATCGCTTGCTCCAATTGAAGAATTGCCTGACGAGGGTGGTGATGCAGCGCCGGCACACGCAACTGGTCGGACAGGCCAAGGGCATCCATCACAGTGGTCAACTGGCTGGCCTTGTTGGAAGCCGGCGCACTGTTGAAACCGTGGATATACAGGATCGAAGCGGACATGCCGGGCTCTCCGTGCTGGGGCCAAAGAGGCGCAGTTTACAGGGATCAAGGCCGGCTGTGAGCACCTCAATCTATCAGGCACCGAATCCCCCTGTGGGAGCTGGCTTGCCTGTGCAGTTAGCCGCAGCCTCCGGTAACCACGATGCGAAGCGAGTC
>NZ_LYSO01000039.1:0-49127 GCF_001728935.1 Pseudomonas sp. AP42 | reverse complement strand
CGGGGCGCCTGAGATCAAGATCAAAAGCAGATCAAAAGCAGATCAAGGGCGGCTCGCTTCGCATCGTGGTTACCGTCGGCTGCGACAGCTTACAAAGTTGTGTAGATACCTATGTTTTGATAAGGGCAGCCTTCAGCTGCACGGGTTAAGCTACACGCCTAATGCATTCGAGCATCAAGCGTGCGGCGTGCCGCTGAGGTCCTTTCATGAGAGTTCTGTTATTCGGCGCCACCGGCATGGTGGGCCAGGGTGTGCTGCGCGAGTGCCTGCTGGCGGCTGATGTGCAGGAAGTGGTGGCCGTGGGCCGCACGCCCTTGACCCAGGAGCACGGCAAGCTGCATCAGGTGTTGCACAGCGACATGCTGGATTTCCAACCCCTGGAAAACCTGCTGCAAGGTTTTGATGCGTGCTTCTTCTGCCTGGGTGTTTCGTCGGCGGGCATGAAGGAAGCGCGCTATACCCACCTCACCTATGATCTGACCCTCGTGGCGGCCAGCACTCTGGCGCGGCTCAATCCGCAGATGACCTTTATTTATGTGTCCGGCGCCGGTACGGACAGTTCTGAAGCCGGCAAGTCGATGTGGGCGCGGGTCAAGGGCAAGACCGAAAATGCCTTGCTGCGCTTGCCGTTCAAGGCGGTGTATCTGTTCCGTCCGGGGATCATCCAGCCGTTGCACGGCGTACGTTCGAAGACGCCGTTGTATCAATCTTTCTACAGCGTGCTCGGGCCGGTGCTTTCGTTTGTGCGGCGACTAAAGCCGGACTGGGTGGTGAGCACCGAGACGGTCGGCCGTGCGATGTTGCAGGCGGCCAGCCAGGGCGCGCCGCAGCCGGTGGTGGAGCAGGCGCAGATCAATCGCCTGGCGGCTGAGCGCCGCTGAACTGAATCAATGCCACGCCGCCGATCAGCAGCAATGCGCCCAGTACCCGCGAGGTTGTCAGTTGGCGTTCCACCAGGCCGAACAGGCCGAAATGGTCCAGTAGCAACGAGGCGAGAATCTGCCCGGCCATGGCCAGCGCAATGAAGCCTGATGCGCCGAGCTTGGGCAGCAGCATCAACGCCAATGAAATGAAACACACGCCAAAGGCACCGCCGGCCCACATCCACAACGGTGCCTTGCTGATAAAGGCCAGGCTCGGCAGAGGCAAACGCAGCGCCACAATCACCGGCAGCAGCACGATGATGCTTACCAGCAACGACGCCAGGGTGGCCCACAAAGGATGGCCGAGCCCGCGCCCGAGGTTGGCGTTGATCGCACTTTGAAACGGCACCACTGCACCGGCGAACACCGCCAGCGCCAACAAACCTACCCAATGCAACACAGTCATTTCGACGCTCCCAGAAGTTTTGCTGGACTCTAGGTTATTCGTCGCGCAAATTTAAATTCCAAATTCTTATGCTGGGCATGCAGCTGATGAATGATCTGCGCCGCATCGACCTTAACCTGCTGGTGATCCTCGACGCCTTGCTCAGCGAGCAGCACGTCACCCGCGCCGCCGAGCGTCTGCACCTGAGCCAGCCGGCAGTCAGCCATGCGTTGGCGCGGCTGCGCGATATGCTAGGCGACCCGCTGCTGATGCGTCAGGGCGGCACACTGGTGCCAACCGCGCGTGCCTTGGAGTTGGCGGCACCCTTAGCCGAAACCCTGGCGCAGGTGCAGGCCTTATTGGCACCGAATCGTTTTGATCCCACTTCTGCCACGCGCCGCTTTCGCGTGGCGATGTCGGATTACAGCGCAGCGATATTCCTGCCCGGCCTGGTTCGCGTCCTACGCCAGGAAGCGCCCGCTATCGACTTGCAGATCATCCAGGCCAGCCGCGAAGGCATGGTCGACGGTGTGCTCAATGGCGACCTCGACCTGGCGGCGGGTGTATTCCCCGACATGCCCGCCGAACTGCGCACTACGCCGCTGTTCGAAGAGCATTACACCTGCCTGGTCGACCGCGACAGTCTTGCGCCCAGTGGGGTGCTGGACCTGCCGGCCTACCTGTCGCGCCCCCATGTACTGCTGGAGATGCGCGGCAGCGGCACGCCGGAAATCGAACGGGCACTGACGGCCATTCGTGAACGCCGCCATGTGGCGATCAGCCTGCCGCATTGGGGTGTTGCGCCGCAGTTGATCCAGGGCACGGATTTGATTCTGACGGTGTCGTCTAGGGGTTTACTGAATATCGACGCTCGGCAATTGCTGGCCGTGCCACCGCCGTTTCATATCCCTTCGTTTGCCTTTGAGCTGGCCTGGCATACGCGGCGGGGTGGGGATGCGGGGTTGCAGTGGTTGATTGGCCGGGTGGTGGGTGTATTGTCCGCAGACCAACGATAACGCGAGAAAACCTACATGCTCAGCGGTTTCAACCACCTGACCCTGGCCGTCACCGATGTAGCGCGCAGCGTCAGTTTCTATCACGACCTGCTGCGCCTGCAGTTGGACGCAACCTGGGACAACGGTGCCTACCTCTCACTGCCTGGGCTTTGGCTGTGCCTGTCGCTGGACCCGTTGCGTTCGACCGCTGCGGCAGTGGATTACACCCACTATGCCTTCACTGTCGATGCTGCTGATTTCACCGCCTTGGTCGAGCGCCTGCGCGCCGCGGGCGTACAGGAGTGGCGAGACAACCGCAGCGAAGGCGCATCGTTTTATTTCCTCGATCCCGACGGCCACAAGCTGGAGGCCCATGTCGGCGATTTGGCCTCGCGCCTGCAAGCCTGTCGTGCCAAGCCCTATGCTGGAATGAAGTTTTACCCGTCGCGGTGAAGCATGCAGAATCAATCACCTTTTAGCGTCTGTCGGAGCGTCTATCCATGACCCCATCCTTGCTGCTTGCCGTGCTGGCTTCGGGTTTTATCTACGGCATTACCCCTGGCCCCGGTGTCCTGGCTGTATTCGGCATTGGTGCGGCCCGTGGCCGGCGTGCAGGGGCGGGTTTTTTGTGCGGGCATTTGCTCGGGGATGTGGTGTGGTGCAGCACGGCGCTGATTGCCATCGTCGGTGCGCGGGAAGTCGGCAGCAGTGCCTTTGATGTGCTCGGCGTAATCAGCGGGGCGTATCTGTTCTGGCTGGGCTGGCGTGCGATCCGTACCCAACGCCGCAGCAGCGATGCCCCTCAGGGCGCCGCGCGGCACCCGTTCTGGCACGGTATTCTGTTTGGCTTGACCAACCCCAAGGCCTATCCGGTGGCCGTAGCGACCTTCACCGCGTTGCTGTCCAGCCGGGCCGAGTTGTTGACCTGGTCGATGCTGCCGACCTTGATTCTGCTGAGCTTTATCGGTGGCTTGCTGGCCTACGCAATCCTGATCGGCGTGGTGGGTGCCCAGCGGGTGCGCACGCTGTATCAACGCCATGAAATTCTGATCACCAAGCTCTGCGGCGTGATGTTTATCGGCTTTGCTCTCAACGCCTTGGCGCATGCATTGCCGGGCCTGTTCGGCAGCAAGGCTGCCTGAGGCGGCGACGACCGTTCGTCGCACGGGGAAGTTTTTTCTAAACCTTTGCCGCCCTGAAAATTCGAATTCAGGGCGGGGTGTATGCCCCCGCACCTATTTTTGCCCTGGAGGAACCCATCATGAGCCGCATGGCTATCCGGTTACGCACCGCCAGTTTCGCGATGCTGCTGGGCCTCGGCGCCAGCAATGCTTTCGCCCAGTCGCCTGCAGAATTCATCGAGCAGGCTTCGGCCAAAGGCATGGCCGATATCGAAACCAGTCGCATGGCCCACGCCAAGACCTCATCCCAGGAAATCAAGGACTACACCATCGAGGTCATCAACGAGCGCACCCTGGCCAACCAGCACTTGGCGGCGATCGCCAAGAAGCTGGATTTGCCAGTGGCCCCGCGAGAGAAGATCGTCGATAAAGCCGAAACCCTGATGCCAGAACTCAAGGACGGCGATTCCTTTGACGCTGCCTATACCGCGCAGCAGGTCAAGGAGAACGAAGACGCCATTGCCCTGTTCCAGAAAGAGGGCGCCGCGTCGGATGTGCCGGAGATAAAGGCATTGGTGGATGAGACGCTGCCCAAGCTTGAAGAGCGCCTGCAAAAAGCCCGCGCCCTGGCCTCGACCTATGGCAAGGGCCATCAAGGCGACGGTTGAGGCTGCTGCCTGATATGAAAAACGGCGGTTGGAGAGAATCCAGCCGCCGTTTTTTATGCCGAGTTCAGGCCCGTTCTGGACGCGGCCTATAACGCCAGTTCACCTTGACCGGTGCCTTCCAGCGCCAGTAAATACTGCTTGGCCGCCAGCCCGCCCGCGAAGCCGGTCAAGCCGCCAGAAGCACCAATCACCCGGTGGCAGGGCGCAATGATCGAGATCGGGTTACGCCCATTTGCGGCGCCGACAGCGCGCACGGCTTTGGGGTTGCCGATCTGCTGGGCGATCTGGCTATAGCTGCGGGTTTCGCCGAAGGGGATGGTCAGCAGTGCCTGCCAGACCTGTTTCTGAAAGTCGGTGCCGGTGAAGTCCAGTGCCAGTTCGAACTGGTTACGCGTTCCGGCAAAGTATTCCTGCAGTTGGCGTTCGGTTTCCAAAAGCACCGGGCTGTCGTGGGCCTCGATCAATCCACCCAGGCGTACGCGGTTGGCGCGTTCTACTTCCCAGAGAATTGCGCTGAGTTTGCCATCGCGCGCCACCAGGGTGAGTTCACCGACAGGGGAAGGCATGAGCTTGTAGTGGTAAGTCATCGGCAGGCTCCTTGAAGGGGCGTGAAGGGGGACGACGTCACTGTAGTGCCATCAGAGTGCCTGGAAACTACGTTTCTTGCGGTCAAATTTTGCGCTCGTCTAGAAATTCCAGTAAACCCAATCGGCGTAGTAGGGGGACCAGTAAAGCCACGAGATTATGTAGAGCGCCTTGAGCACAGATGCTGTGCTTAGCATGAACGCAGAAATGATATTGAGCAGGGTGATAATCAAAGCCAATACTGCCACGCGTCGGGTCGCGTGACGCCAGGCCAGTTTCACCCCGTAAGCCGACGCGACAATCACGCCTATTTCCAAGAGTAATCCGAGAGGAAAGGGCAGCCTTGCAAACGAGGCCAGCAGTGGCAACACCAACACCCAGCCGACGACTTGGCGCAGGATGATCTTGGGTGTGTTTTTTTGGGTGTCCAGCATTGCCATGTGTCCGAACTCTTGGCCGATGAGCCTACATCATCGCGAGGTGTTGCCGTCCTTGCCGTAAGATTTTGCTTAGGCGTAACTACCGCTCCTGTTGCAATACCTTGAGCGCTGCGGACGCCAGGAATCCCGAGCGGCTTTTTTCCTGTGGATGATTCAACACGTACTCATCGATGCGATTCAACAGATAGCCGGGCAGGGTGATGTTGAGCTTTTGAGCTTTGCCCAGGTATTTGGTCACGTCGATGTCCACCACAGCCCACGTGCAACCGGCATACTGAGGGTTGGCGGCATGCACGGTGACTTTCTGCGCGCTGGGGATCGGCGCGCCATCTTCTGCGAGGATCTCGAAGTGCCCTTCGATGGCTTCGCGGGCCATGGCCATGGCGTCATCCAGGTCCTCGCCGGCCGAATAACAGCCAGGAATATCCGGGACTTCCACGCCCCAGGCGTGGTCCGCGTCGCCGGTTGATATTGCAATGGGGTAAAGCATGTTCTTGCCCTCCTTCTGGTGGGTTTTGGTGGTGGCTATACCCACAGCTATAAAATTATCAACACTCTACCTACCAACGGGTGATGTTCGGGATTTCGATAGGTGTTGAAGTGTATGGGCACGCGGAAATGATGCCGCTTGGAGGTATTGCAAGGTACTTCACGCCATCAGGCTAGGAACGCTGAAGACCGAATCCAAGGCATAAAAAAACCGGTCACCAAGGACCGGTTTTTTGTGCATCTTGCGCCAGAACCCTCCTGACGCAAGTGCAAATCTGAGTGGAGCGGGTAGAGGGAATCGAGCCCAAACCCATATGTCACGTAAGTCATTGATATTTAGGATGTATGGAGGGAGATTGTAGGAGCTGTTTGTAGGAGAGGGAATAGGGCATTTGTCGCTTACCGCAGCTCATCGCGAAGCCAACAGATTGGAGGTCCTAGGATCGAGTGGGGGAGCAAGAGGCATTGTGGCCATTGTTTTCTTGCTCCCGGCGTCAATCCTTATATTAGCGAGACAGGGGGGGGCTCGGAGAAAGGCAAGGCAGAGCCGATAGATGTTGATTTGAAATGTCTGCTTTGGTATACATATTAAATCACTCAATGTTCTATCGGGCTCCTTACGTTCGGGCATTGTTTTAAAGCCGTGCAGTCACGGCGGACCCCAGAAGCTTGCGACACAGGGGTTATCGGAGGAGATGCCATAAGGCAGCTGAGACCGAGTCGAGCGCAGCATCATGAGAAACCTTAGACGCCTTATCATGATGAATGTGAAAGCTCAGCTACAGACGTCAGAGAGACTCTAAACGGAAGGCATTGCCTCCGGTGGACTTCGAGGTTGGCTCCCTAGCCTGTTCATCTGAAACGGGTTAGGGGAAATACAACCTTTCTCTACCGGAAGGCTCATAAAATCAAAAGCTACACGTCAACATCGTGTGGCTTTTTTTGTTTTTAACGTCTCTGCTACTGCTCTTCGAAGAAACCGGCTGTAGCCACCGGAATACAAGCGCTGTAGCCCTAGCGCGAAGATCGTAACGCAACAAAACGCTACTGTGACGCAACAGAATTTCATGAGTTTTGTTGCGTTAGGCTCCCCCCGATGAAGTTAACGCTTTAGCGCTTCTTTTGGGCTCTTGGTTTCCCCCAACGAACAGCCGACACCAATCCCCAGTTACCCGCATCGTTAGGGCGACGCCATTTGGCGACCGGCATTTGTCGAAGATGTTCTACCGCATCCTCAAATGAGGTGAGCCGAATCTCTCCACCTTTTTCGCCCACCCGGAATGTTCCGTCCCGGGGGCTCGCTAGCTCTCGATGAAAGCATGTCCCATCTGATGCATAGGGCACCTCTGCAACGTCCTGGGGAGTCGCTGGCTCAACGATCTCGAAAAGCTCTCTGGGATCTACCCCGAGGGCTTTCGCAAGCCCCTCAATCGCATCTAGGGAGGGGTTCGCCATACCCCTCTCAAGGCGGCTGAGATATGACCGGGCCATTGAGGCGTGGTCTGCAAATGCCTCCTGGCTAAGCCCGCTCGCAAGCCTAAGCTCTCTGAATCGCTGCCCGAAGCGCTGTCGTAATGAAATTCTCATACGCAGTATTTGGCTGGTATGTGATACTAATTACCCACGCTCTATTCGTGACATTTTAAACCAGTCATCAAGCACTCAGGGAGTGAACCGGAACCATGATCATCAGGGGGAAATGGAAAATGGAAGTCAACAGGATGAACTCTGAACGACCGTTGCTACGACACCTACGTTTTTCGTTGATCCTAATATCTATGCTCTGTGTCACCAGCACGCCAGCCGCAACGGAGGAAGAAAGCTGTCGCATGTGGTCTGGAATGGCTCAAAAAATGGCCGTTGAGCGTGATGCTGGCGTATCAAGAAGCGTGTGGAATAAAAGGATTGATAGCCTTGTGGGCGCTAAAGGCGTCACCGACGACAACATCGGGTTTATGAGGGGACTATTGATTGCTGTTTACAAAGACTTTAAAAACAAAACGCCGGATGAGCTGGTGGTGATCACTTATCAAGCGTGTTCGGTGATGTGATATGAAGAAGATTAATGTCACTCTGCTGGTGGCGCTGGCACTTACTGGTGCGGCCAAAGCAAAAGGGATCAGCCAAATCGCTACCGATGATGAGACGTTCTGTCGGAGTATCTCTGCTTTGGCGCGATCAGCAGCTACAGAGAAACTCAAGGGCACTACGTATGAGGCTCTGGCGGTTCGCTCGAAAAGTGCACTCCACCACAAGTCCGATAGGGCCCCTAAGATAATTACATTCAGTTTTGTCGAAGCGATCCTAAAGGGCGTCTGGGCGTTAGATCCAGTTTTCACTCCGGACCGGGTGGGTAAGCTTTATTACCTGAACTGCATGTCAGGTTCAGTATCTCCGACCTAAGCAATAAGCGAGTCTGCTATGGGCCCTTGCCTGGGCTTGATTACCTGTTTGCATTCGAATTCACCAGGAAACCTTGTAGCGATGGCTGGACAGAAGCGGACGGTCGTGAGTATCAGCACACTACCGAAAGCGAAGAAACAGGAAGTGGCCTAAAAACTAATGGGGGGATTGTCAATGCCCTAGAAATCCGCTTGCTTTTTATAACAATTAAAGCTCCTTGGGCAGTGGTGCGTTAGTTTGCATATGGTGATGTCATACGGAGATTGCTCAATCTCGCTTTGAGATTTGGCATCAAGGTTAGGCCCTATTAACTTACGCACTATTGCCGCTGCTGAAGGCTCAAAGCAGTGATCATGTAGATTCAGCGAGGAGCCTGTTAGAAATTCTATTCCGATTGTAGTAATGCTGAAAGTCGACCTCTTCAATATCGTCGGCGACTAAATCCTTGAGGCTGTCATTGAATTCGCAATAATCTCCAAATCCGTATCCACCTATATAAACATCATCATCTTCGTCAGCTTCCCGGACGGGTATATGAAATTCGAATCCATCGAAATTGAATGGAATTAAAGTTCTCAGTAGATGAATTTTTTGATGGAAAGGTATAGCAGGATTGAGTGCAATAACCCATTTTTTTGGCAGGCTTGAGTCATCCTCAGTTCCAAATATGCTCGAAACGTGGATGGAGTGAGCCCGAAGTGCCTTGCGAATTTCTTGGTATTGGGGATGTAGGCCGTTGATACCAACGGGCCAACTGTCCCAGTCGAATTGCTCTGGGTTTGGGGTCTGTTGTTGGGCGGAAATGCTTGAGTGAGAACGTTTTAGGATCTTCTCAAGCTCATCTATCCTGCTGTCCTGGATGACATCTTTATCTATGCGCTGAGGAATCGCAGTCTTTTTATTTATATATTCGTGATAAAAAGTATCCTCCTGAAGCTCTGCGCGGAATTTGGTTTGAAGAAGGAATAAGGCAAAAAGAAAGCCAGGGACGTTGAGTATGGACGCGATAACAAGCGCCCCGCGCTCCCAGGTTCCCGGCTCGAAAGATACAGCGCTATACAAAAAGATCGAGTCTGTAAGGATTAGGCCAATTATCCACGCGGCGAGCAACTGAATTGGCTTTGTTATCCTGTGAGGCTCTATTTTATGAGTCGTCATATATTTCTTGTGGTTTAGGGGTGATAAGAGATTCAGGTGTTCAAATCTGCTGCATGTTGCAATTATTACTCGTTTCACCGACTGATGTGCTGACTCTTGTGGTGAAGGAAAGTGGCGTAGTGCGTTTCTATTAGCAGCGTGGCCGTGGTGGCTGTCCGCCATCTCACCTTAACGCAAAAAAAATCGTCAGGCCACCTTGCTCATATCAGATCCATGATGCAGCAGGTTGTATGCCCTAATCCATCTTTGCCTCAGTCTTTGACTCGCGCTTAGCAAGGCTCGAAATGGTCGCTCTTGAGACGCTGTATGAGCGTGCTAGGGCGCTTACGCTTTCTCCCTGCGCCAATTCCAGCAGTATTCTCGAACGTTGTTCAGGCGTGATTTTAGAAGGCCTCCCAAGAGTCGTCCCTTCTGCTTTTGCTCTAGCAAGTCCTGCTTGTGTTCTTTCAATCAGCAAATCTCTTTCCATTTCGGCAACCGCAGCAAGCATAGAAAGTAGAAGCTTTCCTGCCGGTGAGGTCAGGTCCGTTGACCCTAGCTGATGCACGACAACCTTGATGTCCCTTGCCCCTAAGTCGCGGACGGTTTGGAGCACATCGATAGCATCCCGGCCCAATCGGTCCAGTTTAGCTACAAGCAAGGTTTCGCCATCCCGAATCTTCGTCAGCAACTCTTTGAATGCGGGGCGCTGAGTAGAGGCTGATTTGCCGCTGATGGTGTCCGAAAACCAATAGTCGATAGACCAACCGGCATTGGCGAGTTCCATGCGCTGGTTCTCTGCGTCCTGGAGGGCGGTTGATACGCGTCCGTATGCAAAAGTGGCCATCTGCTATTTTCTCCTGTAGGAATACGGTGTCGAAAATAGGATGGCCTGTCAGAAAAGCCAAGGCTATTTTCCTGTCAGGGGCGCAAGGTGATTTTAGGGATGCCAGAAAACGGTCGTATTGTGGCATAGTGCCTTTATCAACGCGTTTCTAGAAACGTCATCAGACAATGGAAGGCCTCAGAAAAAATGGAAATATTGAACGCAACGGTGCACGAGCTGATCAAAATCAGAAATGTGCAGGGGGCCACGGTAAAGCCGCCGGAAGAAGGTGAAATCACCAGAAGCGACTCTCTGAACGGCCTTCTAACGAAGGTGTTACATAGCTATAACAGCCGATGTTCTCGGCACTCCGGCTCATTTGAGCAAGACACAGAGAATTTTCGATTCTGCCCTAACCTGCAAGGATTCATGAATGGAGAGGTTCAGTTTCTAGAGTTTACAAATATCGCAATGGAGCGTCTGAGGAAAATAATCAATGACATCACTTTCGCGTCTGGTGGATTTCTGATGTATGTCAGATATACGCACAATGAACGCGACATGTTTTTGGTTGCGAAGCTAAACAAGGAGAGTGGTTCGTTTTTCTCTGCGAATCTACGAGAAGTAGTGGAGTCAAACTATCTAAATGTCGACCATCTTCAAGTTGCCGCACGGGTGGATTTACAAGCTTGGCAGAATGGTGAGGAACGGTATTTAACATTTGTCATGAAGCAGGATAAGGACAATCCATCCGACTACTTTAAGGAATTTATCGGTTGTAAAATAGATCAAGATTCTAAGATTGAATCGAAAAAGTTGGTTAGGGTTGTGAAGGATTTTGTTACTCATCAAATTGAAGCTAATGCAATTCAGCCGGATTTCGCTCCAGATTTGCAACAGAGAGCTTACGATTATGTTGAAGCTCTTCATCGACAAGATCCCACAGCTACTCTGTCGTTTGACGCGCTTGCAAATACCGTTTGGCCAGAAAACCCTGAAATCTTTTTGACTTTTATCAATGGTCATGCAGAGCAGCCATCTACAGGTTTTATACCTGATAGGACAGCACTTAAGGCTCTGTCAAATATTAACTTTAAAAGCAAGGAGTTGACGTTGAAAACAACCTATCACTTCAAGCAGCAGCATATTCGCATCGAAGGGGATCAGGTCATTATAGATAATGCACCTGAACGACTGATCGCAGAGTTGCGTGAAGGTTAAGTAATGGCTTTTAATTCTATAGTTGAGCTATGTCGTCATGCTAAAAGCAAGCATGTCGCCGGCTCAGATTTAATAATAACTGCGGTTCGGTCTGTGGATACGGTTGCATGGATTGAATCTATTGAATCGGGTCCGTGGGATCATACCCTTCGTGTCTCTGACGTAGATACAACAAAGCCGGTATCTACGCTGCCTGAGCATGCCGAGTTTGTTTTTATAGTTCATGGTATGGTCAGCTCTACCCAGGTAATTGCTAATAATGTTGAAATGCTACTCCGTTACAATCAAGGAGAGTTTCTCGGTAAGGCTCCTGCCGATTATTATTTGATTGAAGAAGATTATGCTTCCTGGGAATTGACTACTAATGAATCTCTGCTTGCGTATCAACGCACGATAAAAGTGATTGCGTTGCTTAAAAGTATTGCAGATGTAACTCAGGCTAAAGCAAATACGGCAGGGGAGGCCATTTTTTTTGCTACGCGAAAAATAATCATGCCTTTACATTATGACGTGAAGTCGCTGGCAAATGTTCCTAGCGATGCTGAAATATCAAAACTTCGAGATGAGTTGTTTCAGGAGCATCATAAGGCGGCGCGTCCAGATATATTTAAAAGAGTTATTACTCGGTTTTTTGATCAAGAGTTAGAGTCTGATAGATTCCCCCAGTTTTTGAGGCGTTTTAGGGAAATCAAGTTGGCTTACGACGCTGACTTTGATCTCTATATTTCTGGTTTTAGTTTTGACAAGGTTAGAGAGGAATTTGAGAAGAAAAAGCTTGATTTCGTTGTTAAGGTCAACGGGGCAAGCTCAGATATAATGAACAAACTTATTGCTATTCCAGTAGGGCAAGGATTGTTGGCTAGTCAAATGAAGAGTGATACTGCTCTGGTTGCAGTCAACTGGGCACTTCTTGCAGGATCAATTATATTTGCAGTGATTGCATTGATGTTGTTGGCGAGTCAAGTGAATACGTTGATGCAAATTAAGCAAGAGCTCGCTCATGAGCGTGAAACCTTAAAGCAACGAGCTAATCCAACCTACCTTCAACTCAAAGGAATGATCGCAGCACTAGATAGGAGGATAAATCTACATTCTTATTGGATTCCCACTACGCTGATTGTTTTGCTGTTGGTAACTACGATTATCACAGTGTCGACATTTAACTATTTTACTCCCGGTGCGTGGGCGCCTCTTGTAACTTGGTTTTCTTCAAAAGTGAATTGGGTGACTTCTTTTTTTGACGCGATTTTTGCACGGTGTTGATGCGATTTTATTTTTTCTGCGGGTTACTTGATCTTTAGCTATAGCGCATATCAAGGTCAAGTTTTGTCTTATGCTTTCACTTACTTTTCTGGTTTTGCATTATATCGGTCTGTTGAAGATTTTATTTTGCGTCTCAATGCATCCTTTACAGCATGGATACCATCCGAGATGACAAATGGCATGATCGGTGGAAGCTCGAATGAGAGTTGCTTCACATAACTTAATAATCTTTCAGCTTCAGCGTCCTTTCTATAGCGAGCGGCGGTAATGTTGTCGCCTCTACTGTGCCCTGCTAGTTGAGATTGGATGTCTGGCGGAACCTCTAGCTCATTCAATGCAGTAATAAATGTGTGCCTGAACGAGTGAAAGGTGCGCATCCCATTTCTTGGCATGCCCAACTGCTTGCCTAAAAAACGACCATTGAACCAGCTACCCGCCGGTTTGCCGTAGCCTTTGACTGCATCGTGCTTGAGCTCAGGGAAAAGTCGAGTGTATCCAGCTTTTGAGAGGGCTTTTACATAGTCTGGCAAACCTAGCTCGACTAGATGCGGATGCAGAGCAACGATGCGTTTAGAGTTAACGGTCTTCAATGTTTTGTCGGAACCGTCAAGGTCTATTTTGTCTTCGCCGTCGAGATTGAAATCTACATAATGCACCCCGGACTCAGTCACTTTTACATCGGTAATATAGAGCTGGGAGAGCTCGTTCAGCCTTGCTCCAGTGTAAAGCCCTAGTAAAGGAAGCCAGTAAAAGTGAGGGCGAAACAGATGGAAGCGGCCTTGTTTGTTCCGTTCACCGGTCCCGGCTATAAACCATTGCACCGAAAAGATTTTATCAAGGTCAGATTTATCGAATAGCGAGCGGTCATCCTGATCTCGTGTGACCTTCTTTCGTTTTTCGATAGCTCTCTTCGCAGGGTTGTGAGTGAGGATCATGTTGTCGACTGCCCATGCGAACATGCTTGAGAGCGAGTCCATATAGCGTTCGACACTTGCAGATGAACGAAGCTCTTCTCCATTTTCCTCAGCCAAGGCGATCAGTCGATTCAATTCATCAGTTCCGTGACGACGAGCAGCGTGATGCTTGTCCGCTGGCATCTTTCGGAGTCTTGCCTCGTAGTCCCAAATCAATTGTCTGTTCAGAGCACCTAATGGAGGGTCGCTCATTAGCTCGACAAATGCTCCGCAGTGGGTTGCCATTTTCTTTTGCTGATCGAGTTTCCAGTTTGCCTGCTTTTTCGTTAGGAACTGTTCTACCAATGCAGAAACGAGCTGCTTGGCGCGATCAGGTCTACAGCACTCGCAGGGCAGTGCTGGGGTAGGTGTTGGAGTTGATGTAATTGCCGTTGGTGCTGAGGTAATTAGCGTTGGTGATGAGGTGACGGCTAGCAAGGCAGCCTTGCCTTTTAGGGCTTTCACCCAAGGAGCCCTGATTCTTTCGGCTTGGACCTTCGTAATGAACACAGAGGCTGTAGTGAGCTGAATACCGGGTAGGTCGCAGAATGCCGCTGCTAGAGTGTTTGTTTTGAAGCGGAATGCAGTTTCATCGGAGAAGCCGAATTCAATCAAATTAGAAATTGTATGAGTGCGATGGAACGGTTTTAGATATCCAGTGAACGTTCTCGGTCTACCCTCTGTAAAGGCACTATTCAAGACGAAACCGTCTGTGTCCCTCTCTCCCTCCCGGTCCACCTTGGTGTAGTCGTCAACCCAATAGACTGGTTGGGCGTTCAGTCTGCATGCGACAAAAATATTGTTGTTTAGAATCTCTTGAAGCACGAACTCGGCTGAAACCTCGAAGGTCTCACAGAAATCTTGAATGCTGATGAATCCGGCTCCAGTTAGTAGCGGACTGCCTTCGATCACTTTTGTCTCGTTCACTAGATTCAGCTCACTCATGCATGAATGCCATCGCGCCAATAGGTGCAATGCTACAGCCTTTGCTTCGCTGTGATCAGTGGTTCGGGTAGACGAGTGAATTTCTCTTTGACCCAATTGAGCGCGATAGCGAGCCGGGACGGTGACGCGAAGGACGTAGATTCCGCTCGAACGGCGGTAGAGGTTGTTGCGTTGCGTCACGTTGTAGGAGCCCTTTGTAGGAGGACTGCGTGACTGTCTCGCTTTCTACCCAGTGGATTTCATACAAATCAATGGGTTAGGAAAGAGGTGGAGCGGGTAGAGGGAATCGAACCCTCAACTAAAGCTTGGGAAGCTTTCGTTTTGCCACTAAACTATACCCGCTCAGAGCGGCTGACTTTGTACCAGATGTTCGGCTGGATTTGAAGTTTTTCTTTGAAAAATGTGAGAGTTGCGTGTGGCGAGCAAGCTTGCTCGCCACAGTGTCAGGCTTGATTTCAAAGCGCCCATGCATGCTGCGCCTGGCCCTGGCTATATCGCAACGGGCTGGCGGGCCGCTGCCCTTTCAAGAAGCCCACCACGGCCTCACGGCTATCGCGGCACGCGGCTTTATGTTCCATGTCCAGGAAGTGTCCTGTCGCCTGAATGGTGCTGAAGCTGCTCTTGGCCACATGCTGGCCAAACAGCTTGGCGTCGTCTGCACTGGTGTATTCGTCCCATTCGCCGTTCAAGAACAGCACCGGAATGTCGATCTGTCTGGCGGCCTTGAGGTAGCACTGCCGGTCGCTGTTGAGCACGTGGCTGATGTGAAAATGCATCTGCCCATATTCGTGTGCGGCCAGGCTGCTGACATGGCGGTAGTTGAAGCGCTTGAACAGCGACGGCAGGTGCTTGCCGATGGTGCTGTTGACCAGGTGGCCGACACGGTCGCGGTCGAGGTTGCCCAGGTAGTCGACGCCCCGTTCCAGGTAGTCACGCATGGGCGCATTGATCACTGGCGAGAATGAGCTGATCACGGCTTTTTCCACCCGACGGGGCCGGTGCGCAAGGGCGACCAATGTGGCGGCGCCGCCCCAGGAGAAGGACAGCACGTGTTCAGCGGCGAAGTGGTCGAGCAGTTCCAGGAGGATCTGGCCTTCGACTTCCTTGGTCAGCATGTGCTCATGACGGTTGTGGATTTTGGAACGGCCAGCGTAGGGCTGGTCGTACAACACCACATTGAATTGCGGGTACAGGCTTTTCACGGTTTGAGCGAAGGACGCTGTGGTCGCCATGGAGCCGTTGACCAAGACAATGGTCTTTGCCGCTGCGTCCGCGCGATAGAACTCCGTGTACACCCGATACTGACCCTGTATATCCAGCACAGCGATTTCTGGCCTCATGTCGTAAGACTCCTGGCAAGCGGGTAGTGCGCGCAAATCACTCTGCACGAGCTTTATGACAGGTAGGCATACGCCTGGAAAACGAGAGCCCATGTCGGTCCGATGACGGCTGGCCGGCGGGTGTTGTTATGGCGGGCGGTTTGCCGGGAGGGCCCGTGGATCAAGCGCGGGCGAGGCAAGGTGTTTCTTGGAGGTTATAGGGCGACTCGTCAGTCATCATCTGGCTGACGCCTTGATTCAAGCAGCACCGAAGGCAGGTCGCAAGGCAAGCGGCTGGTTTTTTGCCATCACCGGCTGAACGGTCGTCAGACTTGTCGGATTTCGTCGTCAGTCAGTGGCCGATACTGGCCCGGCGCAAGCGACGTATCCAGCACCAAGGGGCCCATTCGCTCGCGGTGCAGGCCGGTCACCTTGTTATCAAAATGCCCGAACATGCGCTTCACCTGATGATAGCGGCCTTCGATGATGCTCAACCGGGCCGTTCTAGGGCTTAGCAGTTCAAGTTCGGCAGGTTGGGTAGTGAGATCTTCAAAAGCGAAATACACCCCTGCCGCGAACGTCTGCGCGTACTGCGGGCCGATGTCCTGTTCGGTGTGCACGTGGTAAACCTTGGGCAACTTGGTCTGCGGTTGGGTGAGGCGCCGTGACCATTGGCCGTCGTTGGTGATCAGCATCAGGCCTGTGGTGTTGAAATCCAGGCGCCCGGCGATATGCAGGTCGGCTTTGTCCGGTTCGTCCAGCAGGTCCAGGACCGTGGGGTGTTGCGGGTCTGATGTGGCGCTGACGCAACCCTGGGGTTTGTGCAGCATGAAATAACGCGCCGGCTTGCCCGCTTGCAGGATTTCACCGTCCACGCAGACCTGGCTGAATTCCCGGACGTCATGGTGCGGATCGCTGACCGCAACACCCTCGACGGTCACCCGACGCTCCACCAGCAACAGGCGCACTTGCTTGCGATTGAACTGTGGCAGGTTGCTGAGGAAGCGATCAACGCGCATGGCGGGTACGCAACTGTTCGTCCACTTGGGCGCAGCGCGGGCACAGGCAGGCTTTATTGCGCAACTCATCCGGCAGGGCTTCAAGTACCGCCGTGTCGATGATGACGCTGTAGCACCAGCAGGCCTGATCGGCCGTGCGCGGGTCGGCCAGGGAGCAGTCGTTGCGGGCACCGCAGGCGGGGCAGAGGGTCGGTGTGGTCATGGGTCGGTTCAGAAGGGAATCGGGTAGGGCGCGTTAGTTATTGCACGATACAGCGCGGCTGAGCGGCATTCCATCACCATGGCTGTTTGGCGGGGCTTCACTTCGTCTGAAACAGATGTTTCCACTTGTGTCGCGAACGCACCAGATTCTGTTTTTGATGTCAGATGTTTCGTCATTCAGTGAAGGCTGAATGCCGCTCGCCAGCGTCGCTGGAGGAGCTCTTCCGCGGTCCAGGAGGCCGCCATGTATCGACGACTGCTGCTTATCGCTTTGCTCGGCCTGACCCTTTCAGCCTGCGTGCCCTACTACGATGGAGGCGCTACCTACTATCGCTCCGAGGTCTACACCGCACCGGCGCCCGCCTACTACTACGGCGGCCCGCGTTATTACCCTTCCGGGCGCAGCTATTACGCGCCAGCGCCCCGTTACTATACGCCACAGCCGCGCTATTACTCGGCGCCGCGCTACTACCAACCAGCCCCGCGTTATTACCCCCGCGCCGGCTACCGGCCCTCCCAAAACCATGGATGGGGCGACCGCTGGGGCAATGGCGGACGTGGACGTGGTTCCGACCACGGAGGTGGCCGCGGAGGGCACCGTTAATATCTTGAAAAACAAGCGGCGCATCATGCGCCGCTTTTTATGGGTACCGTACGTCCGTACTGTCAGATTTAACAGCTATCTTTGAGGTGCTAGCTGTACTTCACTAGCGCAGAGCCGAGTGCTTTTGCGTGGTGAGACTGAGCAGATGGAACCCCTATGTTCAAACAATTGATTTGCGTGCTACTGCTGATGAGCTACGTCATTGCACCGGCAAGAGCGGAGCAGGGCTGTCCTTATACAACGCAGATCGCATACGCCGACGGCCATTATCGCGCCAAGGACCATGGCCTGCACTGGCAAAGCCCGAGGGTTGCGTCTCGTGGTGTTATCGACGGATTCATTGGCGCAGTGTTCATGCCGGCCGAGGGCGAGGAGAGAGGAAACGGCTACATGGACAAGTGCATCTACCGCACCAGTCGGAACGGGGTGGTAGCGTTGAGGCCACGCAAGGGCAATGAGGTTATCAACATGTCGTTGACCAGCACCTTGTATTGGGAGCTACAGCCCGATGCGTTCAAGTTGCCGGTGTACACCTGCACGGACAGCCAGCCGGACAATTGCGCTTTCACGGTCAACGACAAGCGTACAGACCTGTCAGTAGTCAGATAAATCCGCCAGAGGATTCCTACCTTCCCAGGCCTTGTCAAAGTGCGCCTGCACCACCGCTTCCGGCAGTGTGTTGATATCCGGCCAATGCCAATGAGGCGTCTGGTCTTTGTCGATCAGGCGCGCCCGAACCCCTTCGGCGAACTCCGGATGACGGCAGCAGTTGAGGCTCAGGGTGTATTCCATCTCGAACACCTGGGCCAATGAGAGGTGACGGGCGCGCTGGAGCTGTTCCCATACCAGATGCGCCGTCAGCGGGCAGCCCTCACTGAGGGTTTTGCCGGCGCGGTTCAATAGCGGGTCGCTGTGGTCGCGCAGCAGGCTCAAGGCGCGCCAGGCACAGCGCACATCTCCTACATCCAGCCATTCGTCGATCTGTGCGCGGCGCGGTAGCCATTGCGCTTCGGGTTGCTGGCTGTCCGCCTCCTGGGCCAGCGCCTTGAGCAGACTGTTGAGCTGCATCGCGCTCTGTTCCTGCCAGTTCAGCTGCAGCAGGACATCGAGCAATTCGTCTTGCTGGTCATCGCGCAGGAAGCGGTCGGCCAGGCCCAGGTCCAGCGCGTCGCGACCGTTGATATGGGCGCCAGTGAGGCCCAAAAACAAGCCGAGCTTGCCCGGCAAGCGCGACAGGAACCAACTGGCACCCACATCCGGGTACAAGCCAATGCTGATCTCGGGCATGGCCAAACGACTGCTCGGGGTGACGATACGCACGGCGGCGCTTTGCAACAGGCCCATGCCACCGCCCAACACATAACCGTGGCCCCAGCAGATCAACGGCTTTGGGTAGGTATGCAGGCGGTAGTCAAGGCGATATTCAGCGGCAAAAAACTGCGCGGCCAGAGCCGGAACTTCGCTGGGCTGCTCACGGCAAGCCTGAGCCAGGCTGCGCACTTCGCCACCGGCGCAAAAGGCTTTGGCGCCGTTGCCGCGCAGCAGCACGCAGACGATCTGCGGGTCTTTGGCCCAAGCCTCCATGCGCTCATCCAGGGCCAGGATCATCGGCAGGGAGAGGGCATTGAGAGACTTTGGCGCATCCAGGCTGGCGATGCCGATGCGAGCGCCGCCATTGCCGGTCAGTTCTTCGAAATGCAGGTTCATCGTGACCTCAATCGAGAAGGTGAAGGATGAGTATGATCCCTTCGTGGGAAAGTGCCGGTGCTGTGTCAGATCAATTGACAAGCGGGGTCGGCTTTCCTAGGGTTCGCCTCATTCTTTTTTACAAGACAATTGAACTATGACCGATGGCGACCGTATCAAACTCGAACCCAGCTGGAAACACGCTCTGCGTGAGGAGTTCGAGAAGCCCTACATGGCTCAACTGCGCGAATTTCTGCGCCAGGAACATGCTGCTGGCAAAGAGATCTACCCGCCCGGCCCATTGATTTTCAACGCCCTCAATTCGACGCCGCTGGACAAGGTCAAGGTGGTGATCCTCGGCCAGGATCCGTACCACGGCCCTGGCCAGGCCCATGGCCTGTGCTTCTCGGTGCAACCGGGCGTGCCGGCGCCGCCGTCGCTGGTCAATATCTACAAAGAACTCAAGCGCGACCTGAACATCGACATCCCCAACCACGGCTACCTGCAAAGCTGGGCCGACCAGGGCGTGCTGATGCTCAACACCACCATGACCGTGGAGCGCGCCAACGCCAACGCCCATGCGGGTAAAGGCTGGCAGTTCTTCACCGATCGGATTATCGAAGTGGTCAGCGAGCATCAGCCGCACCTGGTGTTCCTGCTGTGGGGCGCCCATGCTCAAAGCAAGCAGAAGCTCATAGATGCCACCAAACATCTGGTGCTGACCTCGGTGCATCCGTCGCCCTTGTCGGCGTATCGCGGGTTTCTGGGGTGTGGGCATTTCAGCCGGACCAACAAGTTTCTTGAACAGAATGGCCAGGCACCGATTAATTGGGTGTTGCCGTCTGTCTGATACGTGCGAGGCGGCGCAATGCCGTCTCAACTCATCAAATCGATGATTCGAAACGAATTTGTCACTCTGACCAAGTGGGCCTAACCTTCGGGAGGCGCAGCCGCCTGTTAGTTCTGACAGTATCCGCTTAGGGCAAGTCGCCTTAACTTCTCTGCGTGGTCTCTGGATGGGGTCAGCGCCCTTAGGTGGGCAAGGGCCTCAAATTGATGATCGTCTAGGAGAGTCGATATGTCTGAATACGGTCTGCTTACCCCACCTACCGGTCGTGGGGCAAAAACAGGTGTGCTGGTGTTGGATGCACCTGTCGTGCCTGATGTATTACCCCTTGAGGCTGATGACCTCGGTCATAAAGTACCGGTATTTTTTCAAAGCACCGGCTTGCGGGTTGAGGTGCCTGTACTGTGGCCCGGCGGGGGTGTGCTTGATCCGGGCGATGTCACTCTCGTCCAGTGGTTGTGGAATGGCACGGTGTTCGATGAGAAGCGGTTGGTAGCGCCTTATGATGCTAGCGACCTGCCTGACGCTGACTCATTGGTACCTTCCCAGCTCATGGACGTACCGGGCCTGCATGAATTGCGCTACGAGGTGAGACTCAGAGAGTCTAGCGGTAATCCAGGGGAGCAATCGTTCCCGACAGTATTGGACTGTGACAAGGTTGGGCCAAATAATGGACTGCGGGGGCCGCGTTTTCGGTTCCCGCAGGTCATCGAAGACGACGGCGTAACTGATGCATATCTGGATGATCCCGCCAATCAAGACAGGGTGACAGCTACCATTGATTCGATCTGGCCGGATATACGCCTGGGTGATGTGGTAGAGGCCTCTTTAATACCGTTGCCTTTTCTGAAGCCCTTGCGCAAGCGTCCGCGACAGTTGGCCATTGTTGCCACGACCACCATTGTTCAGGCACACAAGGATGGAACTCTGCCTATTGAGGTTCATTTCCCAGGTGCCGTTCTTCGCGGTCTGGCCAACCGAGAATACAACGCTCAGTACTATTTGACAGATCGTTCGGGCCGTGAATCGGGACCTTCCCGTGCCGCTCCTTTGCTAATCAATCTGATGCCTACCCCTATCGATCTGCGGCCTGTTGAAATTCCGCAGTTGGATGACGGGCGTATCACCCTCAGTGACGCCCGTGCTGACGGCGGGGTAGTCATGAATATCCTCGAACTGTTCGGCTCCACAGGGGGCGATCGTCTCCTACCGTCATGGGATCTAATTGCGCTGGATCCTATCGAGATTTCTGCCACTCAGGTTTGGCCTATCAAAGTACCGATTCCCTATTCAGTGTTGGCTACCGGCGGTTACGAGTTTGTTTCTGGGGTTGTGAGGGCGGAATACCGCTGGCAAAGAGGGAATGCCCCTTCCAGGCCATCGACCACTCGCTTTGCCTCAGTGGACCTGACGGTTGCCGGGCCGGTGAGCCCTGATAACCCAGACCCTATCAACTTATTGTTGGATGTGGTGACAGTGAAGGGCGTAGATGGTGACAACCAATTGACTATCAATGACGAGGGTAAGCCGGTACGCGTGATTACCGCGTTGTATGGCGCGCCCGATGTTGGTCAAACGTTGGAATTAATGGCGGGAAGCTTTCCCGGGCCCATCGCGACCTACACCGTACAAGCGGGGGATAGCGCGGGTCGGGAAATTGAGTGGCTCGTCGACTGGGACATCATCGAGCTTTTAGGTACAGGTTGGGTTCCTTTCTTTTACTGGACCTTCAACGGGGTCAACCGGCAACGCGCGTCAGACACGCCGGTAATGGTCAATATCGTGCGGCTCGTCGGGCTAAAACCGCTTGAGTATGTAGGAGTCGAGTACGGGCCCGGTCCAGGTGCCGGGTTTATCAACTGCGCTCTGCGACCTTGGGTCAACGGCGTCGGCGTTAAAGTGCCTGGGGATATCGATCTCCTGGACGGCGGCGATGAGGTGATTTTGGATTGGGCCAGTTATGCGAACACTAATGGTTTTGCCGGTGGTGTCATTCCTGAAACGATCAAGTCCTTCAGCCATACGCTGACGCCACAAGAAGCCCGTGATGGGTATGTCTTTCAGGTTCCGTTTGACCCCTACATCTTGCTTCCGGGGCTGATCAAGCCACCAGAAGGGCAAACCAACCCTCGGCATGGCTCTGCGATTGCGCGCTACCAGATCATCAAACCGGCAGGTGCAGGCATGGGATATTCCGAGCGTAGGTTGGTGTTTATCTCACTGATCCGGCTAAATTTACCGCCTTGCGTGTCGGACGATCAGGCGTAGTGAGAAGGAGGTAATGCGCTTGTAATGGAAGAGGTGCTCGTGGTGGTGAGCATCACAGTCGAGCCGCAAGGGGTACTGTCAAGTTTGACAGTTACGCGTTAAAGGGAAATGCCATTAAATGAATGAGACGCCAGCAGGTTTGCCAATTCAGACCTCTGCAGGGTCGGTATACGTTTAGAAAATGACACCCGGGTGTTTAGTCTTACCGTCGTTTTATACCCGGACAGATACTTATTCTTTTGAGGAGTTTGAATCATGTCCAACCCATCCAGTAAACCTGTTAGTCACGACCCTGTAGGTCCCATGGAAGAGTGGGAAGATCCCGTTCCCGATCCCACCTATTCACCTGCTCCGGTGATCCCCGGTTTATTGCCGGCTATTGCTGGCGACAACCACCGGAATGTGGTGCCAAGGGCGCTTCAATTGAGCGGACTCAGTCTTGAGGTTGGCCTGTGGGACCGTACCGGTTTTATCAATCCGTTCGATACACTCACCGTCTATGTGGATGACCGGCCGATATTCATTGATACCTACGGCGCCGCTGATGCTGTACCTGATCCGGTAATTGTTAATTTGGGGCCCAAGTCGGCCTTGCAAACCAACGGTGTCAAAGACATCCGCGTTCATGTTCTAAACCTCAGCGGCAATGACGTTGATTACAACATCAATCGGGTTTACGTAGATACGCAGGACCCTAACTATGGCAATCAACCTTCGAGGGTCATGATAGAAGATTACGGCACCGAACTGACCCCAGCCTTTCTTGCGGGTAAACCAGGTTTGGAATTCACCATTCCCACGCCTGCAGACCGGCGTGGCGGTGATACTTATCGAATGCTTGTGGGGAGCAATATCGTTGCGATCGAGGATGACGTGCCAGTGACAGGTGACATTACTGGTGTTATTCCAACCGCAACGATTCTTGAACGGTCAGGTTCGATAGACGTGAGATATAACCTGGCAGATCGGTCTGGCAACACGACTACGTTGTCTATTCCAAACTTCGTTCAAGTGAGTCTGAACGAAGCGCCCGTGTTTGGTCTCGTCAGTGTGTTGGAAGCGCCATTGGTTGATAAAGAAGAGGCCCGTAATGGTGCAACGGTGCGGTTGGCAAGCCTCACCGGCCATCTGCAGAACGACACCCTGGTCGTTTTATGGGGGACTGTCGAGATTTATCGCCAATTTATTGGCATGCCTGTTTTCCCAATTGACATCCCGGCACATTTTGCAGCTATCGCGGCAGGCGGGAATTTTTATACGGCGGATATCAGAGTCATGATTGAGCGCCTAGGCAGTCCCACTTACAACGCAGCTGTGGTGCAAGTGGATGTCGACCTGCGTGAGCCCGGTGGGCAGAACCCTGGTGAAGGCCCTGTAGACCCAAGCTTGGCACAGCCTGTTCTGCTCGGTGGGGGCCCCGACCCCAAACCCGCTAACCGTCTTTCCGAGAAAGATCGCAACTTCAATGCCACCGTCACTTTTACCTTACCGTCGGGGCTGGAAACGGGTGATTTCATTGACTATGTCTATGGAGGGGATGTCGTTGGGACTTACCCGGTAACTGGGGCGGAAGCGGTCGACTTTCCGGTGCCTTTTACCGTGCCGTGGGCCACTATCGATGCCAAGGGCAATGGCACCATTGAAACCCACTGCGTTATTCGGGATGCCATCAACTATAAGCATTCTCCGAATCAAGATGTTGTTGTGGATATCTTCAATATCGGTAGCTTGACACCCGTGACCTTTGAAAATGCCACGGTTATTACAGGCAACCCGAACTTCACCTATGCCATTAACTGTGCCAGGCAGCCTTGGCTAGGTGTGCCTGTCAAAATTCTGGATCCCGGGCTCCTCATGGTTGGCGACAAAGTGGTTATCGAGGCTGTCAGATACGCGTTCAATGCTCCTGGCACGCCTGTCGGTGCCCCCATAGAGACTCCTGAATTCGAACTCAACAGTGAGCATGTCAATCTTGGCTTGACCGTCCCGCTGGATTTGAAGGTCTGGATTCAGGACGTCACGGGCAATAATGGCCGAGGCATCGTCGGTGTGCGTTGGAGGCTCCTGCGCCCCTCCACGGGAGACCGGGGCAGGTCCGACGAGGTGAAGGCAGCCTGGGATCTGGTTGGTTCGGGAGGCAACATTCCTGGCTATTGTGTTCCGAACGCGTCGCGCGTCAAAGGTACGCTTTGATCGACTGTTGGGGCCCCACCCTCTCGCTTGATGGGGTGGGGTTTTTTATCAAATTTGCACCTTAAGGAAAGTCCTACGCTCTTTGGGAACTCACGTTATTAGTCTCTGCACCGTGGAAAACGGAAACCTCTTCGATACGGGTTCCGGGTTCGATCTGGTACTTAATTCTGAGGCTACACAACATGATTTCTCCTACTTCCCCGCGTTTTCGTTATTCGCGTTTATCATCGATCATCAAGCTCGTAGCCGCCGCACCGTTATGCCTGTTGAGTCAACAGGCAATGTCGACGATTGTGGTGGACGGAACGGTGGGCAGCGGCAAATATGACGTCCGCCCGGGGTCCGCAGCCAGCGACTATCTGGCCCGGAATGGTGCGACGCTTACTGTTCACAAGAACGCCAACGTTAAAGAAATACGTGCGACGAGTGGGTCGACCTTGACGTTGACAGGCGCCAACGTGAGTTCTGTCCATGGCTCCCAGGCGGCCATTGCGCTCAGCAACTCAAGCGCCACTATTTCCGACGCGCGCATTACCAGCCACACCAGTGGCGGCTTGAACGTGGCTCGCCAGGTGGGCACGACCACGGGGTCCTACGCACAAGTCGACAATAGTGAAATCACTGGAGCGACCTATGGGGCCAACGTCACGTCCCATAGCCTTCTGGAGTTGAACAACTCTGTGCTGGTGGGCCAACGCCAGCAAGGGTTGAGGCTCCTGGGAGGGGCCGCAATCGCCACGGGCAGCGAAATTACCGGTGGTACCACGGGCGTTGTGATGTCCCTTGAAAGTGCAACTGCCCTTGAGTCGCCTCATTTGATACTCGACGGCTCGCGTGTGACCGGCCTCGATGGCCCCGCGATTACTGTGCTGGGGCCGATCACGGCTGAAATCGACGTGACCAATGGTTCGTCCCTGCAGGGTCAGAACGGTAACATGCTCGAGCTGACCCAGGGCGGCTCGGCCAACATGCGCGTGCGCTTCAGCGAGTTGGCTGGCAATATTCAGGTGGGTGCCGACAGCGCGTTGGACCTTAACCTGGACCACGCCATTCTGACGGGTGATATCGTCAACAACGGCGGCAGTGCCAGTGTTGGCCTGAACAATGGCTCGGTGCTTACCGGCCGCCTGGAGAATGTCGACAAGCTGGCGGTCAACACTGATGCCACCTGGGTGATGGTCGACAACCAGCAAGTGGGCGACTTGTCCCTGGGTGGCGGTAACGTCAAGTTCGGTGAGACCGGGACGTTCTACCAACTGGATGTGGCCAACCTGTCGGGCAACGGCACCTTCGTCATGAGCACGGACTTCGCCACCTTGACCGGCGACTTCCTCAATGTCACTAGCACGTCGTCGGGCGACCATAGCCTGCTGATCGCCAGCACCGGCGCCGATCCGCTGACCGACGATCGCCTGCACGTCGTACACACCGAAGACGGCGGCGCCAAGTTCAGCCTGGTCGGTAATCGGGTGGATGTCGGCACCTACTCCTATAGCCTGGTCGATGACAACGAAGGCAAGGACTGGCTGCTGGACCCCGGCAGCAAGGTGATCAGCCCTAGCACCAACTCGGTACTGGCCTTGGCCAACGCAGCGCCAAGCGTGCTCTATGGCGAAATGACCAACCTGCGTACGCGCATGGGCGAACTGCGTCACAGTAACGGTGCGTCGAGCGGCCTGTGGACACGTGGCTACAGCAATAAATTTGAAGTCAACAACCGCGACAAAGGTGTGCAATACAACCAGGTCCAGCGGGGCTTTACCCTGGGCGCCGATGTGCCGCTGTCTGGTGGGGACGGTCAATGGCTGGCAGGCTTCATGGCGGGTCACAGCACCTCGGACCTGGACCTGAGCCGCGGCAGCAAAGCCACCGTCGACAGCTACTACGTCGGTGGTTATGCGACCTGGATGGATGCCGAAAGCGGCCTCTATTTCGACGGCGTACTCAAGTTCAACCGCCTGCACAACGAATCCAACGTCGCCATGAGCGATGGCAAGAAAGCCAAGGGCAACTACACGCAAAACGCGGTCACGGCTTCGGCTGAAGTAGGGCGCAATATCAAACTTGATGACGGGTTCTTCGTTGAACCCTACGGCCAGTTGGCCACAGCGTTCATCCAGAACCAGAGCTACGAGTTGGACAACGGCCTGCAAGCCAAGGGCGCACGTACTGCCTCGGTAGTGGGCAAGGCCGGTGTGACCGTTGGGCGTGACATCCAACTGGACGCTGGCAGCGTGCTGCAACCGTACCTGCGTACCGCGGTGGCCCATGAGTTCAACCAGAGCAACAAGGTGGCGGTCAACGGTAACAGCTTCAACAACGACCTCTCGGGGACCCGCGTTGAAATGGCGGCCGGCCTTGCCATGGCCGTGTCGAAAAACTGGAAAGTACATGCGGACGTGGAGCGCAGCATGGGCAAGAGTGTGGATCAGCCTTGGGGGGTGAATGTGGGGCTGAGGTACGATTTCTAACAAAGTACTTATCGGTCGAAAATGCCTCACTTTTAAAAGGGTGAGGCATTTTTATGGCGCATTAATTGAGTGTTAAGTGCTGATAACTGTTACTGAGGCACCTCCGTAATTGCTTACAAAGATCCTTGCGTTGTTAGGGGATAAGGCAACGCCAAAGGGCTGGTTGAGCCCTGTTATAGCATCAATAACCGTTTCTGAAAGAGTATCTATTATTTTTAAGCTGTTATTGCCATAGTCGGTGACATAGGCAAAAGGAAGGGAGCCGTGCATGGCTATGCCATACGGAGTACTGAACCCGGTTAAAGTATTGCGGATAATATTGGTGCCTGCGTTCACTGTTATGATGTTGCTGGCGTTTGTGTTTACGACATACAAAGTTGGGGTGGAAGTGGAATTGTGCGGACTAAATGCCATGTCTCTAGGGATGGAGAAGCCCCTTATAGCCCCAACTTGAGTATGTGACGGTGGATCGATGATGTTGACATTGGTGTAGGCCCCTGCATAGAGGCGTGTATTGCCGGGATTAAAAGCCAGTCCCGCAGCGTAGGTATAGCCGCTGAGCGTTCCAATCCGCAATCCTGAGTTGGTGTCATGGACATATACCGCATGAGATGAGTAGCAAGAAACATATAGGCGTGTTCCATCCGTGTTCAGGCTGATGGTATAAGGGGCGGCGAATCCTGGGATCTGATTGATTTCGGCATAACTGTTTGTATTAATGACGGTCACCCGTTGCGTGCCCAAATTGCTTACGTAGAGCCGTCCGTTGTCAGGACTCACCGCAACTGCATGGGGTCTATTGAATCCGGAGAGCGTATTGATAACTTTAAGAGTGGTCGTAGAAATCACGGAAACAGTATGAGAAGTTTCGTTGGCAACATAAAGCCTGCTCCCATCAGGGCTAAGTGTCAGTCTTCTGGGACCTGCGCCAACATAAATATGAGCAATCACACCCACCGCTTTTTTGATTCGATACGCAGGCGGTGTCACCAGAGGTATCGCCGAGTCTTTGGAACCTAGTCCGTTCAAAGATACCCGAGCGTCAATACGCAGGTCGCTTTCATTCGACAGGCTACCCAGGTACTCGGTGGGTATTTCTTCTACGATTCTTTTGTTTGCAAACTCTGTTGGTGTCACCATCCTGCCTGGGCGCAATTCATAGTTTTTTTCACCTATCAAGTCGATCCAGAATTCCTGATTCACATTCATAAAGGGATAGTTAAGCGCAAGCACGCTGTTATAGCCGTTGGCGTCGATCACACCGCCTACTGCTTCGGGTACGCTCACCACCTTCAGTAAATCCGACGACAGCGATTGAACATCTAACGTCAATATCTTCGAATCGGTAGTGCCGCCGGCACGAAGTACTTTATATCGAACTGAGCATGATCGGCCTAGGTTGGCCGCGATAGCCCTGTTGTTCACAGTAAAGTCGACAAAACCCTGGGCGGGGTTGCCCAGTTGTGATGGAATGAGAGGAGAGCCTATACCTTGAACTCCTTCGAAGTACGCGATGATTTGATCATCGAAAAGCATTGGGAATCTGACCCGGATCGTGAAAACATTCAAGGTCAATACGTGCTCTGGATTGATCGTTGCGCGATCTTCATCAGGAATCTTCGTCGCTTCTAAAATCTCGGGTACTGGAAGGTTCAATGGAGCGCCGATTTTCATAATGACCGCATGTGAAAAACGCATCCGTTCATACTCTTTCACTAACGTGTAATAGATGCTCGCCGTACGATCGCGGCTTTTCAGAACGGTTGCGCGATCGATATCAAAATACAGGTCTTTGTTAAGCCAGTTTTTAGTGATCTTGAACTCTATAGGTGGAAGAGCCCCATTGGGCCCGCTACCCTCAAAGTGAAGATAAACAATACTGTCCAAGGTGAACGCAACATTTCTACGGACAACGATGGTCGCTCCATAGAGGGATTCATCAGGGTTGAAGATGAAGTCAGGTGGCGGTGCTTCCTCGACAAAGGGCGCTGGCAATGAGGCTACATTGTCCCCGACCTCAATGTGCGTAACCTCGGACTCACGTTTAGCTCCTTTCTCGGGCTCCACTCGATAGGCGATATCGAGCGTACCACCTTCAAGTTTGGCAATATCGCCGTTTGGTCCATTCATCAACCGGATAACGATTGGTCCCTCGTTTGCACGTCGAGGGCCGATTTCACGGTAGTAACCCGCACCGTTGGGATAGGTGCCATACAACAAGAGCGTAACGGCGTCAGTCGGTTGCTGTCCCGTATAAGTATTTATGTATACCG
Organism: Pseudomonas sp. AP42; assembly: GCF_001728935.1. NCBI lineage: Bacteria > Pseudomonadati > Pseudomonadota > Gammaproteobacteria > Pseudomonadales > Pseudomonadaceae > Pseudomonas > Pseudomonas sp. AP42. The sequence goes on along the minus strand of NZ_LYSO01000039.1, from coordinate 19,892 downwards.
TGACAGTTAAAAGGTCGGCGGGCAAATTCCCATCAGGCGCTTCAATCACCAAGGGAGGAGCAAGCCCTATCCCACTTCCCTGGCCGATGATATTCACCACCTCAATGTCCGAATTCTTTATCTCTTCGCCAAAGCGGATACGTTCGTAACGCAAACGTAAACTGCCTTTTACCAAGGGCAATAGATCATTGAAAGGAAGTGGGATCCTCGCATCTCGTGTGAGGCTCAACACCTCATGCTCGTAGTACTTCGTGATGATGACGTTATCCTGTGTACGCCCTTCAGCCTGTATACGAATTAAATCGTTGCGCAGAAAATCCTCGTCGCGCACTTGCACTACAATAGTGGCGTCTTGACCGTGCAACTGGTCAAGGTCCAATTCGCCGTTCTCATTGGCATCTTCTATATATGGCTTTTTCAGGGGATCTGGCGCGCCCTTGAGGTAGACCGAAATAAGCTGCATGGGGGACCACCCCAGCGAGTAGTTACCGACCTCGTCGACTACCTCGTACTCACATACGTGTTGCCCGCTGCCGACTTCATCCCAGGTTTGCTTGTATATGAAGCGCTTGATAGGCGCGGTACTGCCTGCTTCGCCTTCCGTTATTGGGAAGTCTTTGATGACTCCGCCGATACTCAGGCGAATATTGTCACGTGTTGCGCGGTGATGCCCCGTGGGGAGCGAGTCGTCTATCGGGTATCTATTGAAGGTAACCTCTACCCCAAGCTGGGCGTCTGTTTCTTTCACACCGTTGTTAATGATGCCCGCAGGGAAGATGGGCTTGGGCAGGTTGTCATTTTGAGGCGTGCTAGCGATGTTGTCACGCCCACCGGGCTCAAGGGTGTCGACCTTTAACCTGAAGTGTGCGGTTTCCTCCACGTTGCCATTTTTGGGCGTTACCCTGAAAAATACATCTTCTACGGGCCCGTCTGGGAGGCGTAAATAGGGTATGTAGAGTGGTATTTGCAAGCCATTATCGGCTTCATAGCTGGTTACGTTGTGGAAGTCGACTTGAATGCCTCGGCAATAGAGCTCGACGTAATCTCCTTCTGCCTGGTTCAGATAGGGAAGCAGAATACACAACAGGCCTTTCTCTCGTTGAACGTTCAGAGCTGCCTTATTGACGCCGCCAAAGAAGCCGACAACAGGTTGCGTCAGATTCGGTATGTAGGGTGTAAGGCTGGCGAAGGGGACGCGAGAAATGACCTGCGGGTGAGAAATATCCACTTCGCTGCAGTTGGTGAGGTCGAGTTGTTGGTTGTGCTCTAAAGCTTCGAGATCTTGGCTCATGGTCAGCTTCCTTGAGATGGCGGGGTACCCCTATTTCCACCTCGGTGAGGGGGGGGTAAAACCATTCAAAGTTTATTAATGCGAGCTGACTAGCTGTGAGAATTGACAGTAGCGACGAACGGTGTGGCCCATGAAGGGCCGTCCCTCGAGAAAGATCAGGCCTGACGATTCCAATGCCGAAACAACGGCTCCGCCAGAAACAACACAAACAACAAGCGCATCACCTGCATCGCCGTCACCAGCGGCACCGACAATTGCAGCGTCTCCGCCGTCAGGCTCATCTCGGCAATGCCGCCAGGCATCATGCCCAGTGTCAGTGAGCGCAGATCCAATTGGGTCAATGCACTTAACCCCACTGCTGCCAACGTGGCCAGCGCCATGGTCAAGGCTGTTCCAATCAAGGTGCGGCCCATAAACGACGGCGCGCGGCGGAAGAACTGCCGATTGAAGTGGCAACCCAAACCGCTGCCGATCAGCCATTGGCCAATCTGGCTGCCGCCATCAGGCAGACCAATGTGCAAGTCCCAGGTCACGCTGGCCACCGCACTCACCAGCAACGGCCCGAACAACCAGGGATTGGGTTGGCGCAAGCGTTGCCAGCCCCAGGCGACCAGCGCACCCATCGGAAACAGCACGGCCAGCCACGCCCAGTCCACGGGCGCTGGATGAAACTGCGGCGCGCCGCCCCCGAGCAAATACTTGAAGATCGCCGGCACACACAACACCACCACCAGCACTCGCAGGCTTTGCCCGGCCGCCACCCGGCTGAGCACCGCGCCATTGCGGGCGCCGAGGTTGACCATCTCGCCGGAGCCGCCCGGCATGCTGGAGAAAAACGCTGTGGCACGGTCTTCACCGCTGCGGCGCATCAACCACACGCCCACGACGCTCGACAAGCTGGTGACCAGTGCACCGAAGAAGATCAGGCCGAAGTGGCTCATCACCTGCTCGATCACCACCGGGGTGAAATGCAGGCCGATGCCGATGCCCACCACCCATTGGCCGCATTTGCGCCCGCCGGGAATCTCTGCCAACTGCCAGGGCGTGAGGCAACGCACCAGGATGATCGCCAGCAACGAGCCGACCATGTACGGCAACGGCCAGCCCACCAGGCTGGCCAGGTAACCGCCGGCCAGGCCGACCAGCGGTGTTCCCCACCAATGTTTAAAGGTGACCTCAGACATCGGCCAGGGCACGACGCTGTTGCACGCGTTTACGCCAGATACGCAGCAACGGTACGAGCAGCATGATTGCGGTCAGTACCCAGACGCCAAAGGTGATCGGGCTCGACCACAGGATTTCCAGCGCACCGTTGGAGATCGACAGCGCACGGCGCAGGTTCTGCTCCATCAGGCCGCCGAGGATAAAGCCCAGCAGCAGCGGCGACAGCGGGAAGTCCAGCTTGCGCAGGATGTAGCCGAAGATGCCGATGGCGATCATCAGGAACAGATCGAAGGTGGTGGCATGCACGGCGTACACGCCAATCGCGGTGATGATGGCGATCACCGGCACCAGCGCCCAGTTCGGCACGGCGAGGATACGGGTGAAGATGCGGATCATCGGGATGTTGAGCACCACCAGCATGATGTTGGCAATGAACAACGAGGCGATCAGGCCCCAGACAATGTCCGGTTGCTGTTGAAACAGCAGCGGGCCAGGAGTGATGTTGTACAGCGACAGGGCGCCGATCATCACCGCCGTGGTGCCCGAGCCCGGAACGCCGAGGGTCAGCATCGGTACCATGGCGCCGCAGACCGATGCGCCAATCGCGGTTTCAGGGGCGGCCAGGCCGCGCATGTCGCCTTGGCCGAACTTGCCGCTCGCGCCTGCGATGCGTTTCTCGGTCATGTAGGCAACGGCCGACGCCATGGTCGCACCGGCACCCGGCAACACGCCGATGATAAAGCCCGACACGCCGCAACGCAGGTTCACGGTGAGTACCGACAAGGCTTCCTTGACGTTGAACATCATGCGCCCGGTGGCTTTCACTGCTTCCTGGCCACGGTGGGTTTTTTCCAGCAGCAGCAGGATCTCGCTGATGGAGAACAGGCCGAGTACCAGCACCACGAACTGGATGCCGTCGGTCAGGTGAATATTGTCGCCGGTAAAGCGGTATACACCGCTGTTGGCGTCGATGCCCACGCAGGAAAGGAACAAGCCGATCAGCGCCGCCACGAAGGTCTTCAGCGGTTTGTCACCGGCCATGCCGCCCAGGCAGACAATCGCAAACACCATCAACACGAAGTATTCCGCCGGGCCGAACGCAATCGCCCACTTGGCCAGCAGCGGGGCGAACAGCACCATGCCGCAGGTGGCGATAAACGCGCCGATGAACGAACTCCAGGCCGACAACGACAGTGCCACGCCAGCCAGGCCTTTACGAGCCATCGGGTAGCCGTCGAGGGTGGTCATCACGGTGGACGCTTCGCCCGGGATGTTCAGCAGAATCGAACTGATGCGGCCACCGTATTCGCAGCCCAGGTACACGGCTGCCAGCAGGATCAGCGCCGACTCGGGCGGCAAGCCCAGGGCAAAGGCGATGGGGATCAACAGTGCCACGCCGTTGATCGGGCCCAGGCCCGGCAGCAGGCCGACCACTGTGCCGATCAGGGTGCCGCACAACGCGGTCACCAGGTTATAGGGGCTCAGCGCAATGCCGAAACCCTGGCCCAAATAGCCAAAAGTATCCATATCAGTTCTCCAGAACGTCGAGCAGGCCGAGGGGCAACGGTACGTCCATGGTTTTATCGAACAGCAGATAAAGACCGACGCTCATCAAGGTGATGATCACCACGCTGGGCCACCAGCGGCCGCCGTACAGCCGTGCCATCGGAATACCGATCAGCATGCTGCTGAGAATGAAACCCAAGGATTCGAATGTGCCGGCAAACACCAGCAACAGGGCCACACAGATGCCGATCTTGATCAGCGTGGGTCGATCCAGCGCCGGTTCGTCGTCGGTATGCTTGGTCGCCTGTGGACGAATCATCATGTAGACAAGCGCCAGGCCCATCAGCCCGAGCAGCAGCAGCGGGAAGGCTCTTGGCCCTACAGGTTCGTAGGAAAAAGCCGCCTGATACGGCCAGGCCATCAGTGCCAGGCCGATACAGGCCAGTAACAGCACCGCGGCAAAAATGCGTTGTAAGAGCATAGAAAACTCCAAGGCCCCTCTTGTAGGAGCGAGCTTGCTCGCGAAAAACGTCAACGATAACGCGTGCTGTCTGGACGCACGTGGATGTCCTTGGGTTCTTCGCGAGCAAGCTCGCTCCTACAGGGGCATTACACAAGAGAGGGGCGTTTACTGGATCAGGCCGAACTCTTTGGCCAGCACTTTGTAGTCTGCCACCTGCTTTTTCACGTAGGTGTCCAGCTCCTGGCCGGTCATGGCGAACGGGAACAGCTCGCGCTGGTCACGCAGCTTGGCGAACTCCTCGGAGGCCAGCAGTTTGTCGAAGGCGTCTTTCCACCAGGCGTAGTCGGCATCGCTGACCTTTGGCCCCAGGTAGAAGCCACGCACCACCGGCCAGACGATGTCGTAGCCTTGCTCTTTGGCGGTGGGGATGTCCTTCATCTCTGGCTCATCCAGGCGCTTCTCGGAGAACACCGCCAGCAGGCGCATGTCGCCGCTCTGGATATGCGGCATGGAGTCGGAGATGTCGGTACTGCCCACTTGGATGTGGCCACCCAGCAAGGCCGTAGCGATTTCACCGCCACCCTCAAGGGCGACGTAACGCAGCTCGCGTGGGTTGATCCCGGCGGCCTTGGCGATCAGCGCGGTTTGCATCCAGTCCTGGCTGCCGACGGTGCCGCCGGAGCCGATCACTACGCTGCCTGGGTCTTTCTTCAAGGCTTTGACCAAGTCATCGAGGGTCTTGTAGGGCGAGTCGCTTTTCACCGCGATGGCGCCATAGCTGGTGCCCACTGCCGCCAACCAGCGCACGGCGCTTTCATCAAAACGGCCGAACTTGCCCTGGGCCAGGTTCAGCAGCGAACCGCTCGACCAGGCAACCAGGGTGCCGGCGTCCGCAGGGCGCTGGGCCACGACCGCGTTGTAGGCCACCGCGCCCACGCCGCCTGGCATGTAGGTCACACGCATCGGCTTGGTCAGCAGCTTTTGGTTCACCAGCGCGCTTTGCGCCAGCTTGCAGGTCAGGTCAAAACCACCGCCAGGGGAGGCCGGGGCGATGCATTCCGGACGCTTGGGTTCGTCGGCGGCCAGCAGTTGGCCGGCGAACAGCATGCAGCCGGCGGCGAGGGCAAATTTACGCAGTGAAAGGGTCATGGTGATCTCCATCGTTTTTGTTATGAGGGGGGTACTACCAAAGTGCGACGCTGTAGCTGACCAGCAAGCGCATTTCATCTGCGTCACGGGCCGAATAGTTGGAGCGATAGGTGGCGTTACGCAGGCGCACGGCTACATCTTTGAACGTGCCGCTTTGCACCACGTACTTGATCTCGCTGTTGCGTTCCCACTCCTTGCCGGTCTCGCCGTTCTTGAGCTTGATGTTGTCACCCGAGAGGTAACGGCTCATGAAGCTCAAGCCCGGAATGCCCAGCTTGGCGAAATCGTAGTCGTAGCGTGCTTGCCAGGAGCGTTCTTCGGCGCCGGCAAAATCGTTGATCTGCACGAAGTTGACCAGGTACGGGTCACTGCCATCCACATACGGGAAGGCGCTGTCGCCTGACATGTGCTGGTAGCCGGCGCTGAGCTTATGACCATTGAGAGCGTAGCTGAACAGGCCGTTGAGGGACGTGTTGTCGATATTGCCGCCGCGGGCCGAGCCGGTGTCATCACTGATCGCCAGGCGCAGGTCGGCGCCGAAGGTGCCAGGGCCCATCGGGCGGGATGCGACCATGCCGAGGAAGTGCTGGCGGTAAACGTCGTCGAGTTGGGCAAAGTGGTAGCTGCCGGTGATCTTGTCGGCGAACTTGTAGTCGACGCCACCAAAGTTGAAGTGCTTGCCGGTGGCACCGCTGAGAAAGCGGCTGTTCTTGTTATTGAGCGCGATGTCTTCGTAGTTGGTGTCGTCGCGGTCCTTGGCTTTGTCCAGGCGGCCACCGGTGAACACCAGGTTCTTGAATTCCTTGGAGGTGATCAAGCCACCGTTGAAGGTCTGCGGCAGGATGCGCCCGTCGTTGGGCTTGAGGATCGGCAGTTCGGGGATCAGCGAGCCGATCTTAAGCTCAGTGGCGGAGATTTTCACTTTGCCGGTCAGGCCCAGCTTGGCGTACTCGTTGGCGGCGCGGCCGTCATCGTGGGTCGGCAGCAGGCCGGTGCCGGTGCGGTCGGGGCTGGAGTCGAGCTTGACGCCGAGCATGCCCAGCGCATCCACGCCAAAGCCGACGGTGCCGTCGGTGTAGCCCGATTGCACATTGAGCATGAAGCCTTGTGCCCACTCGTCGCGCTTGGATTGCTGCGCACTGGTACCGTCGCGAAAGTCGCGGTTGAAGTACATGTTGCGGGTTTCCAGGGTCGCGCTACTGTCTTCGAAGAAGGCAGCCTGGCTGAGCGGCGCAAAGCCGGCAAGGGCGGCGGCACTGGCGAGGGCGGTATGGGTCAGGCGGGAAGAGCGAACAGGCGCGCAAGCCTGTGGCTGGGTCGACAGCATCGTGGTGTACTCCGTTATTGTTCTTATTTTGGCGAAAACGCTTCGAGGCGTTTTTCGGGCGCTACGGGTCAGGCAACTCGGCGGGCATAGACCACCGTGGTTGGATGCTAAAGGGCGAAGCTTTCACTAACCTTTCAATCGCCTTTCAATGTTTTCGGGCTTCACAGGCCAGGTTGCGGCTGTAAACTGCCGGGCAAAGCGTGGCGCCGACCACCCCTGAATGAGGTAGAAATCCATGCGTGTCCTGTTGGTTGAAGACCATCTGCAGCTCGCCGAAAGTGTCGCCCAAGCGCTCAAGAGCATGGGTTTGACCGTTGATGTGTTGCATGACGGCGTGGCGGCGGACCTGGCCTTGAGCAGCGAGGAATACGCTGCGGCGATCCTGGACGTAGGGTTGCCGCGCCTGGATGGCTTCGAGGTGCTCGCGCGTTTGCGGGCGCGTGGAAAAAACCTGCCGGTGCTGATGCTGACCGCTCGTAGTGATGTAAAAGACCGCGTGCACGGCCTGAACCTGGGCGCCGATGACTACCTGGCCAAGCCGTTTGAACTTACGGAACTTGAAGCGCGGGTCAAGGCACTGTTGCGGCGCAGCGTGTTGGGCGGCGAGCGCCAGCAGACCTGCGGTGTGTTGGTGTACGACCTCGATACCCGGCGCTTCACAGTGGCGGGCGAACTGATGACCTTGACCTCCCGAGAACAAGCAGTGCTCGAAGCCTTGATCGCCCGGCCGGGTCGCGTGATGAGCAAGGAGCAATTGGCTTCCCAGGTATTTGGCCTGGACGAGGAGGCCAGCCCCGACGCCATCGAGATCTACGTGCATCGCCTGCGCAAAAAGCTCGATGGCCAGCCCATCGCCATCGTCACTTTCCGCGGCCTTGGCTATTTGCTGGAAGCCCGTGATGCATAAGCCCAGCAGCCTGCGCTGGCGCTTGCTGTGCAACCTGGCGCTGTTGCTGGTGCTGTTGATGCTCGCCAGCGGCATGAGCGCTTATTGGAACGGCCGCGAAGCCGCCGACACCGCCTATGACCGTACGCTGCTGGCCTCGGCGCGCACCATTGCCGCCGGCTTGACCCAGGTGGACGGCACCCTCAGCGCCAATGTGCCTTATGTCGCCCTGGACACCTTTGCCTACGACAGTGCCGGGCGCATTTATTACCAGGTCAATGACATTGATCAGAAGCTGATTTCCGGTTACGAAAACCTGCCCGGCCCGCCGCCCGGCACGCCCCGCACCGACGATTACCCAGCCTTGGCGCGGTTCTACAACGCCATGTACCTGGGCCAGCATGTACGGGTGGTGAGCCTGCTCAAGGCCGTCTCGGAACCGAACATGAATGGCATGGCCGAAATTCGTGTCGCGGAGACCGACGAAGCGCGGGTGGCCATGGCCCGCAGCCTGATGGCCGACACCCTGCTGCGCCTGGGTATGCTCGCCATCGGCGCATTGTTGCTGGTGTGGTTCGCGGTAAGCGCCGCCCTGCGCCCGCTGGAACGCCTGCGCACGGCGGTAGAAGAGCGCCAGCCCGATGACCTGCGGCCCCTGCCATTGGTGGAAGTTCAGGATGAGTTCGGCCCACTGGTGCGCTCGCTCAACCATTTCACCGAACGCCTGCGCGGGCAGTTCGAGCGCCAGGCGCAGTTTATTGCCGACGCTGCCCACGAGCTACGCACACCGTTGGCGGCGCTCAAAGCCAGGCTGGAGCTGGGCCTGCGCGCCGAAGAACCGGCCACCTGGCGCAGCACCCTGGAAACGGCCGCTCAGGGCACCGACCGCCTGACGCACCTGGCCAATCAGTTGTTGTCTCTGGCCCGCATCGAAAACGGTGCCCGCGCCATTGCCGAAGGCGGTGCGCAGTTGCTCGATTTAAGCCAGTTGGCCCGTGAGCTCGGTATGGCCATGGCGCCGCTGGCTCACGCGCGAGGCGTGGCCCTGGCGCTGGAGGCCGATGAGCCGGTATGGCTGCGTGGCGAACCGACGCTGCTCAACGAGTTGCTGAGCAACTTGGTGGACAACGCCTTGGCCCATACGCCACCCGGCGGCAATGTGATTCTGCGGGTGACGGCCCCGGCGGTGCTGGAGGTGGAAGATGACGGCCCCGGTATCCCGCTGGATGAGCGGGACCGGGTGTTCGAGCGTTTTTATCGACGCAGCCAGCAGGGCATGGGCTCGGGCTTGGGGTTGGCGATTGTCGGGGAGATTTGCCGTGCGCACCTGGCGCAGATCAGCCTGCATGATGGCGAGCTGGCGGGGCTTAAGGTACGCGTGAGTTTTATCGCGGGTTGATCAGTAAAACATCGAGCGCGCTTCGTCCAGTTCGCTGCGCAGGGCGTCGCTGTGCAGGTCTATGCGTAACTTCATGAGGGCCGGCAATGTGGCAATCGGCGCGCTCCCCAGGGGATGGTCGGTGCCGCGGTGGCAGTACAGCGCGGCGACCTGCACCAGGTCGACGTAGTCCAGGCTGGCAGAGTCGCGTGTCAGGTCCAGGTATTGGCCTGGCACGTTCACCAGCATCTCGGGGAAGTCCCACACCCGTAGCAGCTTGTCCCCCAGCACCGGGTGGATGCTGTCGATGACGTGGTTGAGGCTGACGGGGTCGGCCAGCAGCTCATAATGGTCCTCGGCATACGTGAGGATCGGCAGCACGCCGATCTGATGCACCAGGCCACCCAGCGCCGCCTGGTCTGGCTTGAGCTGGCTGTGGCGACGGCACAAGGCGTAGCTCACGCCTGCCACCTCCAGGCTGCGGCGCCACACGTCGCGCATTTTCTGTTCGACCACCTCGGAGCGGGCGTGAAAGATCTGCTCCATCACCAGGCCGATAGCCAGGTTGCTGCTGTAGTTGGTACCGAGCCGGGTGATGGCGGTGTGCAGGTCGGTGACTTCCTGGCTGGCCCGCAGCAACGGGCTGTTGACCACTTTGATCAGGCGCGCCGACAGGGCCGTGTCACGACTGATCACTTTGCTCAGGTGGCTGATGCTGATCTCCGGGTCTTCGGCGGCCTGGCGAATTTTCAGGGCCACCTCCGGCAATGTCGGCAGAACCAGGTCATCGTTATCGATGGCCGTTACCAACGCTTGTTGGACTTTTTCCGCCAGCTTGTTCATTCATGCTCTCTAGGGTGCTGCAAAAAAGTACGGCGATTAACGCTGGATCTCGCGATCTCGGTCCAGTTGGTAGGGCAGGTCAAGCAGGTGCAAGCCCGGGCCTTCCAAGGTGCCCAAGCGCACGTCGCCACTGTCGGCAGCTTCGGCTTGCAGCACCGCGAGAAGTTCAATCGACTGGTCAGCTTTTGCGGCGATGACCACTTCGCCGATTGCGCTGTTATGGCTGGGGGAAAACAGTGGAGTACCTGGCTCGGGGAGTTCGGGTGTTTCCAGGCTCAGGCGATACAGGCGCCGCTTGAGTTTGCCCAGGTACTGCATGCGCGCGACGATTTCCTGGCCGGTGTAGCAGCCTTTCTTGAAACTCACGCCGCCCACGGCTTGCAGGTTGAGCATCTGCGGGATGAACAGCTCGCGCGTCTGGGGCATCACCTGGCCGATACCGGCACGGATCTGGCCAAGCAGCCACGCATTCAAGTCAGCCTGCTGCAATTGTGCGGCCAATTGGCTGCGCACGGTGTCGGCGTGTTCGGCAGGTACCCAGAGTTCGGCACGGCCCGGGGAAACGCGGACGGCGATCAATGCCTCGTTGCGTGCCACGCTGTCGGTCTCGACCGGCAGTTCCAGGCCCAGAGCGGTCAAGGCCGCGTCTGCGTTAGCCAGGCCGAAGCGCGCCCAGGCAGCGCTTTCGTCGGTGAGCTTGGACTTGGAGAACACCGCGTACTTTTTCAAATCCGCCAACTGCGGCTCTAGCAACTCGGTGGCCATGGCCAGGAGTACGCCATCACCCTGTAGCAGGATGCGGAAGCTCGACTGCATCCGGCCTTTTTGCGTGCAGCGCGCGCCAAGGCTGGCCTGGGTATCACTCAGGTAATTGAGGTTGCAGGTCAGTTGGCCCTGCAGGAACTTGGCAGCATCGGAGCCGCGGACGGCGAGAACGCCTTCGTGGGACAGGGAGCAGAAAAAAGCGGAGTCAGCCATGGGTCATCGCAGGTCAAAAAGTCATGGGTGCATCATAGAGGGGCGTCCGGCAAATGCATAGTTTCGTCGCGGTCGACCAAAGCCGACTGTTCCGGTGTCGTCGGGGCTGTATACTTGCGCTCTAATTTAGGAGGGCTCCATGGTCGAAGATGTAGAAATCAATCGCCTCTACTGGCACAGCCGTCGCGGCATGCTGGAGCTGGATGTGTTGCTGGTGCCTTTCACCAAAGAGGTGTACGCGACGCTCAATCAGGTGGACCGCGACCTCTACGTCAGGTTGCTCACGTGCGAAGACCAGGACATGTTTGGCTGGTTCATGGAGCGCGCCGAATCCGAAGACCCGGAGCTGCAGCGCATGGTTCGGATGATCCTGGACCGTGTCCAGCCCAAGTAATCGTTTCGAATGCCGCTGGCAGGCCTCGCGGCTGTTGCTGGCGGCCTATGTGCTTGCCCAACTGATCGCGTTGGGCAGCCTGCTGGTTCTAAATCTGCCTTACTCAAGCCTTGGCACCCTGTTATGCCTGGCTCATTGTGCCTGGATATTACCGCGGCGAATCCTGCTCACTCACCGTTCGTCGATTCGTGGCCTGCGCCGTGACGACGATGGCTGGCAATTATGGAGCGCCGCACGCGGGTGGCACTCTGTGCAACTGCGGCCCGACAGCCTGGCGTTGCCGCTGATCGTGGTGTTGCGTTACCGGGTGCAGGGTGAACGGCGAGTGCGGTCCATCTGCGTGCCCAAGGATGCGCAGGCCGCCGATGTGCATCGGCGCCTGCGGGTACGCCTGAAGTTCAGCCGCCGTAGGTGGTTGGCACCAGGATAGTGTCCCGGGCTTCGGGCAGCATCTGAGGGTAGTCGAGGGTGTAATGCAGGCCGCGGCTTTCCTTGCGTTCCATGGCTGAACGAATCATCAGCTCGGCCACCTGGGCCAGGTTGCGCAATTCGATCAGGTCGCGGCTGACCTTATAGTTGCTGTAGAACTCGTCGATCTCATCCAGCAGCAAGCGCACTCGATGTTGCGCCCGTTGCAGGCGCTTGTTGGTGCGCACGATGCCCACATAGTCCCACATGAAGCGCCGCAGCTCGTCCCAGTTGTGGGCGATGATCACGTCTTCGTCCGAATCGGTAACCTGGCTCGCGTCCCAGCGGGGCAGGGCGGCCGGTACCGGGATGCGCGGTAGTTGCTCAAGAATGTCCGCTGCCGCCGAGCGCGCATACACGAAGCATTCGAGCAGTGAATTGCTGGCCATGCGGTTGGCGCCGTGCAGGCCGGTGAAACTGGTTTCGCCGATGGCATACAGGCCCGGCACGTCGGTGCGGCCATGCTGGTCGACCATTACGCCCCCGCAGGTGTAGTGCGCGGCCGGTACCACGGGGATCGGGCCCTTGGTGATGTCGATATTGAAAGTCAGGCAGCGTTCGTAGACCGTCGGGAAGTGGGTCTTGATAAAGGCTTCGGGCTTGTGGCTGATGTCCAGGTACACGCAGTCGATACCCAGGCGCTTCATTTCGTGGTCGATGGCGCGGGCGACGATATCCCGTGGCGCCAGCTCGGCGCGTGGGTCGAAGCGCTGCATGAAGCGCTCGCCATTGGGCAGCTTCAAATGCGCACCTTCACCGCGCAGGGCTTCGGTGATCAGGAAGCTCTTGGCCTGCGGGTGATACAGGCACGTGGGGTGGAACTGGTTGAACTCCAGGTTGGCGACCCGGCAGCCCGAGCGCCAGGCCATCGCAATGCCGTCGCCGCAGGCACCGTCGGGGTTGCTGGTATAGAGGTAGACCTTGGCGGCGCCGCCCGAGGCGAGAATGGTGAAGCGTGCGCCATAGGTATCAACTTCACCGCTGGTGCGGTTGAGTACGTAGGCGCCCAGGCAGCGCTCGCCCGCCAGGCCCAGGCGTTTTTCGGTGATCAGGTCGACGGCGACGCGCTGCTCCAGCAATTGGATGTTGGGGCGTTGGCGGGCCTGGTCGAGCAGGGTCTTGAAAATCGCAGCCCCGGTGGCATCGGCGGCGTGAATGATTCGGCGATGGCTGTGGCCGCCTTCACGGGTCAGGTGGAACTCAAAGCCGCCGTCGTCGCTGCCGGCATGTTCATCACGGGTGAAGGGTACACCTTGGTCGATCAACCATTGGATGGCTTCCCGGCTGTGCTCGACGGTGAAGCGCACGGCGTCTTCATTGCACAGGCCGCCGCCGGCGTTGAGGGTGTCTTCGACGTGGGATTGCACGGTGTCGGTGTCGTCCAGCACTGCGGCGACACCGCCCTGGGCCCAGAAGGTCGAGCCGTTGGCCAGGTCGCCTTTGCTCAAAACCGCTATACGCAAATGGCTGGGCAGCGTCAGGGCCAGGCTCAAGCCGGCGGCGCCGCTACCGATAACCAGGACATCGTGTTGAAACTGTTGGCTCATTTGACGGATTCCGCAAAAAGCGATCCAGAGGGGGCGCAAACAGGACGCCTGGATCGGCGAATCAAAGGGTCACACGGGCCACTAGTATATAGAGGGGTGGAGCGGCACAATAGCCACGCCTTCGTGGCATTGTGAGATTATGCTGCGCAGCTTTGGGAAACGGCCGGTTGGCGGGACGGGAACTTTTTGCATGAGCCCCGACTCAATAGCAGGTTGCCCGAAAGCTGGGAAAACGTTGAGTTTATTGGCCCGTCGGGAGCATTGGACGCGTCACGAAACCGGCGACAAGATTATTCGCGCAGCCGGCACCGACCGTGCTGCGTTTTTCGTGTGTGCCAAATCAGTGCATGCCGGAAACTTGCTTGAAGGGGGAGAACTTTTGCGAAAAGCCCGAGTCTATGTTTGCAAGCCTGATCGTTTAGTTATGCAAGCCTCCTTCAAGTACAACGAGGAGTGTTCATGCTAACCCAGGAAGAGGATCAGCAGCTGGTCGAGCGCGTACAGCGCGGTGATAAGCGAGCATTTGATCTGCTAGTGCTGAAATACCAGCACAAAATTCTCGGGTTGATCGTGCGGTTTGTGCACGACACCCATGAAGCGCAGGACGTTGCACAGGAAGCCTTTATCAAGGCTTACCGTGCACTTGGAAATTTCCGCGGTGACAGTGCGTTTTACACGTGGCTGTACCGCATCGCCATTAACACGGCGAAAAACTATCTGGTGTCACGCGGTCGTCGCCCACCAGACAGTGATGTCAGTTCAGAAGATGCAGAATTTTACGATGGTGATCACGGCCTCAAAGATCTCGAGTCGCCGGAGCGTGCATTGCTGCGCGACGAGATCGAAGGCACCGTCCATCGCACTATTCAGCAACTGCCAGAAGATTTGCGTACGGCGTTAACTTTACGTGAATTCGATGGTCTGAGTTACGAAGACATTGCGAGCGTCATGCAATGTCCGGTGGGGACTGTGAGGTCGCGGATTTTCCGGGCCCGGGAAGCCATCGACAAAGCCTTGCAACCGTTGTTGCAGGAAAACTAAAGACAGCGGCGACAGCCAAGAGAGGAACCGCCATGAGTCGTGATGCCCTGCAGGAATCGCTGTCCGCAGTGATGGATAACGAAGCGGATGAACTGGAACTTCGTCGAGTGCTCAATGCATTTGATGACGCCGAAACCCGTGATACCTGGTCTCGTTACCAAGTCGCTCGGGCGGTGATGCACAAGGATCTCCTAATCCCTCGTCTGGATATTGCTGCGGCCGTTTCTGCTGCACTGGCTGATGAAGCCGTTCCGGCAAAAGCCTCGCGTGGTCCATGGCGCAGCCTGGGTCGTCTGGCAGTGGCCGCCTCGGTGACCGTTGCTGTGTTGGCAGGTGTTCGCCTGTACAACCAGGACGAGATCGCAGGCAACGAGCTGGCCCAACAGACTCAGCAGCCGGTCATGGCCGGTCCGCAAGTCAAAGGCCCTGCCGTGCTGGCTGGCTACAAGGAAAGCACCGATACCACCGGCCCTATGGCCAATGGTGTACTTCAGGGGCAATCCGGCTGGCAGGATCAGCGCCTTCCAGGCTACCTGCGTCAACATGCGCAGGAATCGGCCGCCAAAGGCACTGAAAGCGCTCTGCCATACGCTCGTGCAGCGAGCCAGGAAAACCGCTGATTCGCTAAGGAGCCCTATGCGCGCCATACCGCTCCTTGCGCTTTTTCTCAGTAGTTGGTTTGCACTATCCGCCCATGCCGATGAAGCCCAAGACTGGCTGACTCGACTTGGGCGTGCAGAGCAGCAGCAAAGCTTTGAAGGTACGTTTGTCTACGAACGTAACGGCAGTTTTTCCACCCATGACATCTGGCACCGCGTCCAGGATGGTCATGTCCGTGAACGCTTGTTGCAGCTTGACGGCTCCGCCCAGGAAGCGGTTCGGGTAGACGGCCGGGCGCAATGCGTCAGTGGCGCGTTGGTTGCCAGCCTCGGTCATTCTTCTGATGCCCCCTCGCGTATTCTCGATCCCAAAAAACTCAATCCATTCTATGAACTGGCCGTCATTGGCAAATCCCGCGTGGCTGGTCGTAATGCGGTGATTGTCTCGATCAGTGCGCGTGACCCTTACCGTTATGGGTTTGAATTACACCTGGATCGTGAGACTGCGCTGCCGCTCAAGTCCTTGCTGCTCAACGATCAAGGGCAGTTGTTGGAGCGTTTTCAGTTCACGCGCCTGGATACTTCGGCTACTCCTTCTGACCAGGACTTGCAGCCCAGCAGCGACTGTTCACCGGTAACAATGTCTGCCGCTAAAACACCTGACCTGTCTGCCACGCAAAGGTGGCATCTGGACTGGCTACCGCCTGGTTTCCAACAGATCAGCAGCGCTACGCGCAAAGATCCCCAAACGAAATCTACCGTCGACAGCCTGATGTATGACGATGGGCTCGCGCGTTTTTCGGTGTTTCTCGAGTCGGCCAGTGGCGCTGACGTGAATGAAACCCGCGCTCAGCTTGGGCCAACCGTGGCAGTCTCGCGGCGTTTGAATACGGTCGATGGCGAAATGATGGTCACGGTGGTGGGCGAAATTCCCATCGGCACTGCGGAACGCATCGCGTTGTCGGTGCGTGGTGAAAAGGCCGCCGCCAAGCCCTGAGATTGTTAATCTTATGTTCATCCTGTTCTTTCAATCTGAGCCCGAATTTGGTTGGACGCTGGGCGTATGAAATTTCTGGATCAGCATTTTCACTTGCAAAAACTTCCCATGTTTTTTATAGGTCAGGGTTTGATGGCTCTGGCCTTGTTTGTTCGCGGAACAAAAATGCCGGTCGCCGTATCCGGCGTTTATTGAACCCTGTCGCTTAACCCTGCTCGTCGTAACGGGAGCTGTATGTCGATACCACGTTTGAAGTCTTACTTATCCATAGTCGCCACAGTGCTGGTGCTGGGTCAGGCCTTACCTGCGCAAGCGGTCGAGTTGCCTGACTTCACCCAACTGGTGGAGCAGGCCTCGCCTGCCGTGGTGAACATCAGTACCACGCAGAAGCTGCCGGATCGCAAGGTCTCGAACCAGCAGATGCCCGACCTGGAAGGCTTGCCGCCCATGCTGCGCGAGTTCTTCGAGCGAGGGATGCCGCAACCGCGCTCCCCCCGTGGCGGTGGTGGCCAGCGCGAAGCCCAATCCCTGGGCTCCGGCTTCATCATTTCGCCTGATGGCTACATCCTCACCAACAACCACGTGATTGCCGATGCCGATGAAATTCTCGTGCGCCTGGCCGATCGCAGTGAACTCAAGGCCAAGCTGATTGGCACCGATCCACGTTCCGACGTGGCCTTGCTTAAAATCGATGGCAAGGATTTACCGGTGCTTAAACTGGGCAAGTCCCAGGACCTGAAGGCCGGTCAGTGGGTGGTCGCGATCGGTTCGCCGTTCGGCTTTGACCACACCGTTACCCAAGGCATCGTCAGCGCCATCGGTCGCAGCCTGCCAAACGAAAACTACGTGCCGTTCATCCAGACCGACGTGCCGATCAACCCGGGTAACTCCGGTGGCCCGCTGTTCAACCTGGCCGGCGAAGTGGTGGGGATCAACTCGCAGATCTACACCCGCTCCGGTGGCTTCATGGGTGTGTCCTTCGCGATCCCGATCGATGTGGCCATGGACGTCTCCAATCAGCTCAAAAGCGGCGGCAAGGTCAGCCGCGGCTGGTTGGGCGTGGTCATCCAGGAAGTGAACAAGGACCTGGCTGAGTCCTTCGGTCTCGACAAGCCGGCCGGTGCCCTGGTTGCGCAGATTCAGGACAATGGCCCCGCGGCCAAAGGCGGCCTGAAAGTGGGTGACGTCATCCTGAGCATGAACGGCCAGCCGATCATCATGTCGGCGGACCTGCCTCATCTGGTCGGCGCGCTCAAGGCTGGCGGCAAAGCCAAGCTGGAAGTGATTCGTGATGGCAAGCGCCAGAACGTCGAACTGACCGTAGGGGCAATCCCGGAAGAAGGCGCGACCCTGGATGCCCTGGGTAACGCCAAGCCCGGTGCCGAGCGCAGCAGTAACCGCCTGGGTATCGCCGTGGTTGAACTGACCGCCGAGCAGAAGAAAACCTTCGACCTGCAAAGCGGTGTGGTGATCAAGGAAGTTCAGGACGGCCCAGCCGCCTTGATCGGCCTGCAACCGGGTGACGTGATCACTCACTTGAACAACCAGGCAATTGACACCACCAAGGAATTCGCCGACATCGCCAAGGCGTTGCCGAAGAATCGCTCGGTGTCGATGCGCGTCCTGCGTCAAGGCCGTGCCAGCTTCATCACCTTCAAGCTGGCCGAGTAATCCGCTAGCCCCATAAAAAAAGCCCCGCTGCCGGTTAACGGCAGCGGGGCTTTTTTGTGGGCGGCGGGTTCAGCTCATCATGCCTTTTACCAGGCGCTCTTGTTCGATCAGTTCACGCTGACGGGCGTCGATGCGTGAGGACAGCGGGAAGTTACTGCCCGCGCGCCGCTTGGCAAAGTCCAACTGCTGGATCGCTTGCTGGAAATCCCCCACCAGTGCGAAATATTCGGCGCGGGCCTGATGCAGGCCAATGATGTTGCCGGACAAGCCGCGAGTTTCGGCGACCTGATACCACACGTCCGGATCGTCCGGGCGCGACTTGAGCAGCCCGTCCAGTGCCTTTTCTGCATCGGCGGTACGGTTCTGTTTAAGCAGCAGGTCTACCCGTACCTGGTTCAGCGGATAGTTGCTGGGGTACTGGGTGAGCATGCGGTCGGTACGTTGCTGCGCATCCGGCATGCGGTTGCTGGTGATGTCCAGTTCGATTTGGGCCAGGTTGTAGGTGATGTCGTTGGGCGCCTTGGCCAGCAGCGGCGCCAGGCTTTCCCGTGCTTCCTTGAGTTGAGTGCCCTTGATCTGGGCGATGGCCAGGCCATAGCGTGCCACGTCATTTTTAGGGTTTTCGTCCAGCTGCGCCTGGAAGCGCTTGGCAGCCAGGCCTGGTGTGTCTTCGTACTTGAGTTGTACCCGCGCGCGAATCAATTGATAGCGCAGGCTGTCTTCCTTGCCGCCGGGTTTGGCTTGTTCGGCGCGGTTGCGGGTGTCGGCGATACGCGATTCGGTGACCGGGTGAGTCAGCAGGAACTCCGGCGGCTTGGCGTCGAAGCGGTATTGGCGCATCAACCGTTCGAACATGGTGGGCATGGAGCGCGGGTCGTAGCCAGCTTTCTCCAGGTTGAGGATGCCGATACGGTCGGCCTCCTGCTCGTTCTGGCGGGAGAAGCGGCGCTGTTCCTGGATCGCGGCGGCTTGTGAGCCGGCAATCGCGGCGATACCGGCATCGCCGGCACCCGCAGCGGCGGCGATAATGCCGCCAAGCAGGGCAGCCATCATCGGCAGTTGCATGCGTGATTGCGCTTCCACGCCTCGGGCGAAGTGGCGTTGAGACAAGTGCGCCAGTTCGTGGGCCAGTACCGACGCGTATTCGCCTTCGGTCTGTGCATTGAGGAACAAACCGCCGTTGACCCCGACGATCCCACCCGGAGCCGCGAAGGCGTTGAGCTGTGGGCTGTTGATCAGGATAAATTCCAGGCGCCGGTCATTGACCTGGCTGGTCTCCACCAGCTTGTACACGCTGGTTTCGACGTAATCCTTGAGTTGCGGGTCATTGAGTTGCGAGACCTGGCCGCGCAGGTAAGCCAGCCAAGCGCGGCCCAGTTGGTATTCCTGTTGCGGCGAGACAATGGCAGAGCTGGCGTCACCAAGTGACGGCAGGTCGTCAGCGAAGGCCGGGGAGGCCAGCAGGCAGGCCAGCGTCAGCAGGGTAGGGCGCAAAAAAGTCATGCACAAAGCCTTTCGACAAAGAGCTTACTGTAGCCGGACACTGAGCTTGGGACCAGATATTCTAAGCAGCCCGAATGTTTGCCTGGAGTAACACCATGACCGACGTTGTAGCCTGTGACGCCGAACTCGACGCCAGCGGTCTGAACTGCCCGTTGCCCTTGCTCAAGGCCAAGCTGGAGCTCAATCGATTGGCCAGCGGCGCCGTGCTTAAAGTGACCGCCACCGATGCAGGCTCCCAGCGTGACTTCCGCACTTTTGCCAGGTTGGCGGGCCATACGCTGGTTCGGGAAGAAGAGGCTGCTGGCGTGTACTGCTATTGGTTGCGCAAGGCCTGAAGGCCTTACGAGGCAAGGTATTTACACAACTTCGGTACCAAGCTGACCCTGTGGTGAGGGAGCTTGCTCCCGTGACGACCTGACGGCCGATGCTTGTCTACCTGACCCACCACGATCCAAATGTGGGAGCTGGCTTGCCTGCGAAGACGGCCTGACAGGCGACACCTATCTACCTGGCACCCTGCGATCAAACTGTGGGAGCTGGCTTGCCTGCGATGACAGCCTGCCAGCCGCCCCCTATCTACCTGACACCCCACGATCAAACTGTGGGAGCGGGCTTGCTCGCGAAGGCGGCCTGGCAGTCAACACAGTTGGATAGTGTACATATCCATTGCTGCGGTAACGGCCACTT
>NZ_LYSO01000038.1:0-50369 GCF_001728935.1 Pseudomonas sp. AP42 | reverse complement strand
GGATAACAGTGTCGCCTGCCAGGCCGCCTTCGCGAGCAAGCCCGCTCCCACAGTAGGATCGTTGTCGTGTCAGGTAGCTGGGCGTCGGCTGGCAGGCCGCCATCGCAGGCAAGCCAGCTCCCACACTAGGATCGTTGGGGTGTCAGGTAGCTGGGCGTCGGCTGGCAGGCCGCCATCGCAGGCAAGCCAGCTCCCACACTAGGATCGTTGGGGTGTCAGGTAGCTGGGCGTCGGCTGTCAGGCCGCCATCGCAGGCAAGCCAGCTCCCACAACTGGCTCACCGCAGGGCTCGATTACAATGAAACCGGCGCCCGTTCGCACAGTGTATTAAGCGCCGCCGCCCACTGCGGCTCATCATTCAGACAAGGCACCAACACCAACTCCTCGCCCCCCGCTTCACGAAATTGCTCGCGACCGCGATCACCAATTTCCTCCAACGTCTCAATGCAATCGGCGACAAACGCCGGGCACATCACCAGCAGCTTCTTCACGCCTTGCTGGGCCAATGCCTCTAGGCGCGCCTCGGTGTAGGGTTCGATCCACTTGGCCCGCCCCAGGCGGGACTGGAACGCCACCGACCACTTACCCTCCGGCAAACCCAACCGCTCGGCCACGTCCCGCGCCACGCTGAAGCACTGCGCGCGATAACAAGTGGCAAGCACCTCGGGGGATGCATTCTTGCAGCAATCGGCGTCCTTGAAGCAGTGCTGGCCCGTGGGGTCGAGCTTGGTCAGGTGACGCTCAGGCAAACCATGGAAACTGAGCAGCAAGTGATCGTAATCCTGCTCCACATAATCGCGCACACTCGCCGCCAGCGCATCCAGGTACTCAGGCTGATCGTAGAACGGTTGCAGGATCGAAAACTGCACATTCAGTTGCTTGTCGCGCACCACCCGCTTGGCTTCCTCTATCACCGTGGTCACGGTGCTGTCGGCAAACTGCGGGTACAACGGCGCCAGTGTGATTTTTTGAATACCCTGGGCGGCCAGGCGCGTCAGGACCGTTTCCAGGGACGGCTCGCCATAACGCATCGCCAGTTCCACCGGGCCCTGGGTCCACTGCGCGGTCATTTGCTGTTGCAGGCGGCGGCTTAAAACCACCAGCGGCGAACCCTCGTCCCACCAGATCGACGCATAGGCATGGGCCGATTGCTCGGGGCGCTTGATCAGGATCAGCGACACCAGCAAGCGCCGCACCGGCCACGGCAGGTCGATCACATAAGGGTCCATCAGGAACTGATTGAGGTAGCTGCGCACATCGGCCACGGAGGTGGACTTTGGCGAACCCAGGTTGACCAGTAACAACGCGTGATCGGTCATGCAACATCCTATCTTTAGAGGCGGCTGGACAAGTCGTCCAGAGCCGCACGCAACTCAGTGAACTGGAAAGTGAAACCTGCGGCCTGCAGCCGTTCAGGCAAAGCCTTTTGCCCGCCCAGCAACAAGCCGGACAACTCACCCAGGCCAACCTTCAACGCAAATGCCGGCATCGGCATGAACGCCGGGCGGTGCAGCACCCGGCCCAGGGTCTTGGCAAACTCGCGGTTACGCACCGGGTGTGGCGCGCAGGCATTATAAGGACCGTTGGCGTCTTGCTTGTGCAGAAGAAAATCAATCAGGGCGATTTGATCCTTGATATGCACCCAGGGCATCCACTGCCGCCCATTGCCAATCGGCCCGCCCAGCGCCAGTTTGAACGGCAGCAGCAGGCGCGACAAAAAGCCGCCCTCGGCAGACAGCACCAACCCCGTACGCACCAGCACCACGCGGATGCCCAAGGCTTCGGCACGCTGGGCGGTTTCCTCCCAGGCGATACACAACTGGCTGGGGAAATCATCCTGCACCGGGCCGCTGGCTTCGGTCAGTTCGCGCTCGCCGCCATCGCCGTACCAACCCACCGCAGAACCGGAGATCAGCACCGCCGGTTTCTGCTCCAGGCTTTCCATCCAGGCCAGCAAGGTTTCGGTGAGGTGAATGCGACTGCTCCACAACAACGCCTTGCGCTTGTGGGTCCAAGGCCGGTCGGCAATAGGCGCGCCTGCCAGGTTGACCACCGCGTCCACCGCGCCAATCACCTCTTGCAAACGCGCCACCCCAAGCACCTGTGCACCACACACCTGGGCGACCGTTTCCGGTTGCCGGCTCCATACGGTCAGGCGATGCCCTTGTGCGAGCCAGTGCTTGCAGAGTTGGCGACCGATCAAGCCGGTACCGCCGGTCAGCAAAATATGCATGGGACTCTCCTCATGTAACGTTCGCCGCCGCTCACTGGTCTATTTTATAAGCAGGGATCAATTTGATAATGGAGCGTGACGGGGGTTTAAGCCTTAGCTTAACCATAGGTCACGCCACACAATCAGGCACGCCAAAACTTATACCAAAAAACAATATTGTACAGCTATTGGTGTCGGCGTAGTCTGTACCCAACGGTAGAACGAGGCCTCCCATGACTGTTCCCATCGCGATCATTGGTACCGGCATCGCCGGTCTCTCCGCCGCCCGAGCGTTACAAGACGCCGGGCACGCAGTACAACTTTTCGATAAAAGCCGCGGCAGCGGTGGCCGTATGTCCAGCAAGCGCAGCGACGCCGGCGCGCTGGACATGGGCGCGCAATACTTCACCGCCCGCGACCGGCGCTTCGTCAACGAAGTGCAGCGCTGGCAGAGCAACGGCTGGGCCGAGCAGTGGAAGCCGCAGTTGTATAACTTCAAGTCCGGGCAACTGACGCCCTCTCCCGATGAGCAGATCCGCTGGGTGGGCACGCCGCGCATGAGCGCCATCACTCGCGCCCTGCTCGACGACTTGCCAGTGGAGTTCGGTTGCCGCATCACCGAAGTCTTCCAGGGCACGCAGCACTGGAACCTGCTCGACGCGGACGGCGGCAATCACGGCCCTTTCAGCCATGTGATCATTGCCACGCCGGCGCCCCAAGCCACCGCCCTGCTGGCCGCCGCGCCCAAGCTGGCGAGTGCCGCCGCCGGCGTGAAGATGGACCCGACCTGGGCCATCGCCCTGGCATTCGACAAGCCCCTGGATACGCCGATGGAGGGCTGCTTCGTGCAAGACAGCCCCCTCGACTGGCTGGCGCGCAACCGCAGCAAGCCTGGGCGCGACACCACCCTCGACACCTGGGTGCTGCACGCCACCAGCGCCTGGAGCAAGGCCCATCTGGACCTGTCCAAGGAAGCGGTGATCGAACACCTGCACGGCGCCTTTGCCGAATTGCTGCACAGCGCCATGCCCGCGCCGTCGTTCAGCCTGGCGCATCGCTGGCTCTACGCACGCCCCTCCAGCAGCCATGAGTTCGGTGTGCTGGCCGACGCCGACCTGGGCTTGTTCGTCTGCGGCGACTGGTGCCTGTCCGGTCGGGTGGAAGGTGCCTGGTTGAGTGGCCAGGAAGCGGCGCGACGCTTGATCGAGCACCTGCAATGAACCGCATCAACCCCGCCAAACTGCTGCTGTCAAAATGGACGGCAGCCCATCCGCGCCACAAGGAAAAACACTTCTTGGTCACCGAGTTGTTCCGTGACGAAGAGGGCACAGTGCTGGACATCGAACTGCAGGCCGTCCTCACCCGGCGCGCCGAACGCCTGCCCTGGGAGACGTTGAAAAACGCTGAAGACTGGAAAATCGGCTGGAAATAACGCACCCACACAAACCTGTACAAATTATTTGACTTGTACAACATCGCGCCTATGATGAGATTTAGTTGTACAAGATTTTTAGCTTGTACAGGATTCTTGCAGAGGTTTGCTTATGTCCAGCCATGTGAAACCGAAGATCGCCATCAGCGCCTGCCTTCTGGGTGAGAACGTGCGCTTCAATGGCGGGCATAAACAGTCCCTGCTGTGCAGCCAGACCCTCAGTGACTATTTCGATTTTGTCCCACTGTGCCCTGAAGTTGCCATCGGCCTGGGCATTCCTCGGCAAGCGATCCGCCTGGTCGGGGACCCCGACCATCCGCAGGCCGTGGGCAGCGTAAACCCTGCGCTCAATGTCACGCAGCCACTGGACGACTATGGCCAGCAAATGGCCCGGGAACACACCGATCTGTGCGGCTACATCTTCATGCAAAAGTCACCGTCCTGCGGCCTGGAGCGCGTCAAGGTGTACCGCGACAACGGCACGCCTGTTGACGGTGGCGGGCGCGGCATTTACGCCCAGGCGTTTTGTGCTCGCCACCCCAACCTGCCGGTGGAAGAAGACGGTCGCCTGAACGACCCGGTGCTGCGGGAAAACTTCCTCACCCGCGTATTCGTGTACGCCAGTTGGCAGCAACTAATGGCCGACGGGCTTACCCGTCACCGCTTGCTGACGTTTCACTCGCGCTACAAGTACCTGCTGATGGCCCACAGCCCGGCGCATTACAAAAGCCTGGGCCACTTGCTCGGCAGCATGGGCAAAGGCATTGACCTGCCAGCGTTGGCCGACGGCTATTTCAGCGAACTGATGGCGGGCCTGAAAAAATGCGCGACGCGCGGCACCCATACCAATGTGCTGCAACACATCAGTGGCTACCTCAAGCAGGCCATCAGTGCCGATGACAAACAGGAAATGCAGACCGTTATCGGCCAATACCGCCACGGCATCGTGCCGCTGGTGGTGCCGCTGACCCTGCTCAAGCACCACTTTCGCCAACACCCGGACCGCTACATCGCGCAGCAGGCCTATCTGCAACCGCACCCAGAAAACCTCAGCCTGCGTAATGCGATCTAACCCATGAAACCTGCCCTGCTCGACGAACCCGGCGAAGACCTCGCCCACGCCCTGGAAAACGGCTGGCTGCCGATCCGCGAGGTGGCGCGCCAGACCGGCGTGAACGCGGTGACGCTGCGCGCGTGGGAGCGCCGCTATGGCCTCATCGTGCCCCAGCGCACCCCCAAAGGGCATCGGTTGTTCAGCGCCGAACATGTGCAACGCATCCAGGCCATCCTCACCTGGCTCAATCGCGGCGTGCCGGTCAGCCAGGTCAAGGGGCTGATCGACTCCGCCCAAGGCAGCCCGGAGCCGATGGAAAACGAGTGGCAGAGTCTGCGCCAGCACTTGGTGAGTGCTATCAGTGAACTGGCCGAGCGCCGGGTCGATGACGCGTTCAACCAGGCCATGGCGCTGTACCCGCCGCGCACCCTGTGCGAGCAACTGATGCTGCCGCTGCTCAACGAGCTGGAACAACGCTGGCAAGGCCAGTTCGGCGCGCAGATGGAGCGGGTGTTTTTCCTGTCCTGGTTGCGCAGCAAGTTCGGTGCACGGATCTATCACAACAATCGCCAACTCCACGGCGCGCCGCTGTTGCTGGTCAATCATTCCGACCTCCCCCTGGAACCGCACCTGTGGCTCAGCGCCTGGTTGGCCAGCAGTGCCGATTGCCCGGTGGAAGTGTTCGATTGGCCGCTGCCGGTCGGCGAACTGGCCTTGGCGGTGGAACACCTGCAACCGCGTGCGGTGCTGCTGTATTCGAGCAAGGCCCTGCAGGTGCCGGCACTCAGCAAACTGTTGGGCGGCATTAGTTGCCCCACGGTGATTGCCGGACCAACGGTGTGCATCCACCACGCCGAGTTGGGCGTATTAACCCAAGACATCCCTGATTTGTCCGTGGCCGAGGACCTGTTGTCGGCCCATCAATTATTGATCCAGCGTGGAATTGTCTAAATGCATTTGATCTGGCTGCGCACCGACTTGCGCCTGCACGACAACACTGCCCTGGCTGCCGCGAGCCAGCGCGGCCCCGTCGCGGCTGTTTACCTGATCACACCCGAGCAATGGCTGGCCCACGATGACGCAC
The DNA here is from genome assembly GCF_001728935.1 of Pseudomonas sp. AP42. Classification (NCBI taxonomy): domain Bacteria; kingdom Pseudomonadati; phylum Pseudomonadota; class Gammaproteobacteria; order Pseudomonadales; family Pseudomonadaceae; genus Pseudomonas; species Pseudomonas sp. AP42. The sequence goes on along the minus strand of NZ_LYSO01000038.1, from coordinate 44,587 downwards.
CGTGCAAAGTCGATTTCTGGCTGCGCAACCTGCAACACCTGAGCCAGGCACTGGGCAACCTCAACATCCCGCTGTTAATCCGCCACGCAGCGACCTGGGACCAGGCGCCGACGGTGCTGAGCCAACTGTGCCGCGAGCTGTCGGTGGAGTCGGTACACGTCAACGAGGAATACGGCATTCACGAAAGCCGCCGCGACCGCGCCGTGGCCCAGGCCCTGGAAGCGGACGGCGTGACCTTCCACAGCTACCTGGACCAACTGTTTTTCCAGCCGGGCAGCGTGCTGACCAAGACCGGCACCTACTTCCAGGTGTTCAGCCAGTTCCGCAAGGTCTGCTACAGCCGCCTGCACAGCGCCCTGCCCCGCGTGGTGCCGACGCCAAAGGCCCAGGCCGAACTTGGCGTGAAGAGCGACCCTGTGCCGACGACAGTCGAAGGTTTCCAAACACCCAGCGAAACCTTGCGTGCGCTCTGGCCCGCAGGCGAAGACGAAGCGCGCCGTCGCCTTGATGCTTTCGCCGATCAGCAGATCAGCTATTACAAGGACGAACGCGACTTCCCAGCCAAGCCCGGCACCAGTCAGCTTTCTGCCTATCTGGCCGCCGGTGTGGTTTCGCCGCGCCAGTGCTTGCACGCCGCGCTGCAAACCAACCAAGGCGAGTTCGAAAGCGGCGACATCGGCGCCATCACCTGGATCAACGAGCTGCTGTGGCGCGAGTTCTACAAACACATCTTGGTCGGCTACCCACGGGTTTCCCGCCACCGCGCGTTTCGCCCGGAAACCGAAGCGCTGGCTTGGCGCAAGGCGCCCGAAGACTTGGCCGCCTGGCAACAGGCGCGCACCGGTTTGCCGATCATCGACGCGGCCATGCGCCAACTGCTGGAAACCGGCTGGATGCACAACCGCCTGCGCATGGTGGTGGCGATGTTCCTGACCAAGAACCTGCTGATCGACTGGCGCGAAGGTGAGCGCTTCTTTATGCGCCACCTCATCGATGGCGACCTGGCAGCCAACAACGGCGGTTGGCAGTGGAGTTCGTCCACCGGCACCGACTCGGCGCCGTATTTCCGGATATTCAGCCCACTGAGCCAATCGGAAAAATTCGACGGCGACGGCGTGTTCATCAAACGCTGGCTACCGGAGCTGGCCGCGCTGAATAAAAAACAAGTGCACAACCCCGAAGCGGCTGGCGGCCTGTTCGGGGTGGCGGATTACCCGCGTGCCATCGTCGATTTGAAACAGTCCCGCGAGCGTGCCTTGGCCGCTTTTCGCCGGCTGCCTTCGCGACAGGAGATGGCCGAACATGAGTGACTTCCTGCGCCAGTTCGCCCACACCTTCGCCACGCTGGACAAGCACAACCTGCACCTGCTTGGCAGCCTGTACAGCGAGGACATCGCCTTTGCCGATCCCCTGCATGAAGTCCAGGGCCTGCCCGCATTGCGGCGCTACTTTGCCGACTTGTACAGCAACGTCAGCCAGCTGGATTTTGACTTCCACGGCTTCGATACCGTGGCCGAAGGCGAAGGCTACCTGCGCTGGACTATGCGCTTTCGTCACCCACGCCTGGCCGGCGGCCAGGTGATCGAGGTGCCAGGCTGTTCCCATTTGATGTGGCACGACAAGGTTTACCGCCATCGCGACTATTTCGATGCCGGCGCCCTGTTCTATGAACATGTCCCCCTACTGGGTCGCGTTATTCGTTGGCTGAAAAGGAGAATGGGATGAGCCTTACACCGCCCCGTCGTTACTGGCTGACCGGCGCCAGCAGTGGTATCGGTGCCGCGCTGGCCGTGGAGTTGCTCGACAGCGGCGCCCATGTGGCCCTCAGTTCCCGCACCCAAGGCCCGCTGGATGCCCTCGCCCTTCGTTATCCAGGCCAGGTGCTGGTGGTGGCCGGCGACCTGACCAACAGCCAGACCGTGCGCGAGATCGGTGAGCGTATCAGCGAGGTCTGGGGTTCACTGGACACCGTGATCCTCAACGCCGGCACCTGTGAATACGTCGACGCTCGGCAATTTGACGCCTCGATCATCGAACACGTGGTGCGCACCAACCTGCTGGCCAGCAGTTATTGCATCGAGGCCGCGCTGCCGCTGTTGCGCGCCGGGCGTACCCCGCATCTGGTGGGCGTGGCCAGCGCCGTGACCTACCTGCCCATGCCCCGCGCCGAAGCCTACGGCGCGTCAAAGGCCGGCCTGCGTTACTTGTTCGAATCCCTGCGTATCGGCCTGTCGCCGGAAAACATCGATGTCACCGTGATCAGCCCAGGCTTTGTCGACACGCCGCTGACCGAACGCAATGATTTCCCCATGCCCTTGAGCTGGCCGGCCGACAAAGCGGCGAAACACATTTTCGCCAAGCTGGAAAAACGCCCGCTGGAAATCGCCTTTCCGGCCATGTTCATTGCCACCTTGTGGCCGCTGTCGAAGCTGCCCAACCGCGCGCAACTGATCATCGGCAAACGCATGCTGCGCAGCCCGCCACCGAAGAAGGACGACCTGTGAAGATCGCCATTATCGGCAGCGGGATCGCCGGGCTGACCAGCGCCTACCTGCTCAGCCGTCGCCACGACATTACGCTGTTTGAAGCCAGTGACTGCATTGGCGGGCATACCCACACGGCCAACGTGACGGTCGACGGCAAGAGCTATGCGGTGGACACGGGCTTCATTGTGTTCAACGACTGGACCTACCCGAATTTCATCCGCTTGCTGGCGCAAATCGGGGTCAGGTTCAAACCCACCGAGATGAGCTTTTCGGTGTGCGACCAAAGCACCGGCTTTGAGTACAACGGCAACAACCTCAACAGTCTGTTTGCCCAGCGCCGCAATATTCTGTCGCCGGGGTTCTGGGGCATGCTGCGCGATATCCTGCGCTTCAATCGCCAGGCGCCGCTGGACTTGCAGGAGCAGCGCATCAGCGCCGACATGACCCTGGGCGATTACCTCACCGCTGGCGGCTATGGCCCAAGGTTTATCCGGCATTACATCGTGCCGATGGGCGCGGCTATCTGGTCGATGTCCCTGGCCGATATGCTCAAGTTCCCCCTGCAATTTTTTGTGCGCTTCTTCAAGAACCACGGCTTGCTCTCGGTGAGCAACCGCCCGCAATGGTGCGTGATCGAAGGCGGCTCCAGCCGTTATATCGAGCCGCTGACCCGCAGCTTTCGCGAACAGATACGGCTCAATTGCCCTGTGCATAAGGTGCAACGCAGCGACGAAGGTGTAGTTATCCACAGCCCGGCCGGCAGCGAAACCTTCGACCGCGTGGTGTTCGCCTGCCACAGCGATCAGGCCCTGGCCTTGCTCGACGACCCCAGCCAGGCCGAACAACAGATCCTCGGTGCCCTGCCCTACGCCGACAACGATGTGGTGCTGCACACCGACACGCGCCTGCTGCCCGACCGCAAACTGGCCTGGGCCAGCTGGAACTACCGGTTGGCAGGCAACACGCAACAACAGGCCGCCGTCACCTATGACATGAACATCCTGCAAGGCATCGACAGCGCCACTACCTTCTGCGTCAGCCTCAACCAGACGCCGATGATCAACCCGCTGAAGATCCTGGCGCGCTACACCTACGCCCATCCGCAATACAGCCTGGCCGCAGTGGCGGCGCAGGCACGCTGGGAAGAAGTGAACGGCGTGCGCAATACCTTTTACTGCGGGGCCTACTGGGCCAACGGCTTTCACGAAGATGGCGTGGTCAGTGCCCTGCGCGTGGCCCAGGCTTTTGGGGAAACCCTGTGAACAGCGCCCTGTACAGCGGCTGGATAGCCCATCGCCGGTTTACACCCAAGGCCCACGCCTTTCGCTACCGCATCGGCCTGCTGTACCTGGACCTCAGCGAAGAGGATGAAGTACTCGGGCTCTCGCCGCTGGCTGGCACGGGTCGCCTGGCGCCTTTCGGTTTCCGCCAGCAGGATTACCTGCGTGAATTCACGCGCCACGGCATGAGCTTAAGCGATGCCGTGCGCCACGAAGTCGGCAAGGCTCTGGGGCATACACCCCAGGGCGCTATCTGCCTGCTGACCCAGGCCCGCAGTTGGGGCCTGGCTTTTAACCCGGTGAGTTTCTTCTACTGCTTCGAGGCTGACGGGCAACTGGCCGCGATCCTGTGTGAAGTGACCAACACCCCATGGCGCGAGCGCTATCACTACGTGCTGCCCGCCCAGGCACTGGGCGCCGACGAGCACCAGCATTTCGCCGTGGCCAAGGCCTTCCATGTGTCGCCGTTTTTACCTCGCGACCTGGAATACCGCATGAGTTTCAGCCCACCCGCCGCCAGGCTCGGCGTGCATATGGCCGATTGGCAGGGCACGCAAAAAGTCTTCGACGCCACCTTGAGCCTGGAAAAACAGGCACTGAGCCGCGCCAGCCTGCATCGCTATTTGTGGCGCTTTCCCTGGATGACCGCCAAGACAGGCCTTGCGATCTACTGGCAAGCCTTGCGCTTGCTGCTCAAACGCACACCGATTTTTTCCCATCAGGCCGCCGATGGCGCCTCTCGCACCGCAGTCGGGTATACCAAGGATCGCCACCATGAAATCCCCTAGCTTATCGGTCAAGGCTAACCGCCTGAACGTCAACGGCATGACCGCTGCGCTGCTGCGCAAAGGCGTGTTGCGCCAGCTCAGCCAATTGCGCCACGGCCAGTTGGTGATCATCGAGGATGGCGAGCGGCAAGTCTTCGGCGCACGGGAAGCGCACCTGCTGGGCGAGATCCAGATTCTCGACGCGGCGGTTTGGGGCCTGGTGGCCGCCAATGGCTCGATCGGCGCTGGCGAAGCGTTTATCCACGGTTACTGGACCAGCCCCGACCTCACCGCCGTGGTGCGCGTGATGGTCAGCAACCTGGAGGTGCTCGACGCCATGGAGGGTGGCCTCGCTCGCTTGGCCCGGCCGTTCACCCAGGGCCTGCACTGGCTCAACCGCAACACGCGCAAAGGCTCGCAAAAAAATATCGCCGCCCATTACGACCTGGGCAACGACCTGTTCGAAGAATTTCTCGACCCCACCATGATGTACTCGGCGGCGCAGTTCCTCACGCCTGATGACACCCTTGAGCAAGCCCAACTGAACAAGTTGGCGCGCATCTGCCAGAAACTGGCGCTCAAGCCCAGCGACCATCTGCTGGAAATCGGCACCGGCTGGGGCAGCATGGCGTTGTATGCCGCGCAGCACTACGGTTGCCGGGTCACCACTACGACCTTGTCCAAGGAACAGTTCGCCTACACCGCGCAGCGTATTGAGGCGCTGGGCCTACAAGACCAAGTGACGGTGCTGCTGAGCGATTATCGCGACCTCACCGGTGAGTACGACAAACTGGTGTCGATCGAAATGATTGAAGCGGTGGGCCATCGTTTCCTGCCCACCTATTTCAAACAATGTGCCCAGTTGCTCAAGCCCGACGGTTTGATGCTGCTGCAAGCCATCACCATTCGTGAACAGCGCTTTGAACAGGCCAAGCGTAGCGTCGACTTTATCCAGCGCTACATCTTCCCCGGCGGCGCGCTGCCCTGTGTACAAAACATGCTGCAGATCGTCAGCCGCGACACTGACATGAACCTGCTGCACATGGAAGACTTCGGCCTGCACTACGCCCGTACCCTACGCCTGTGGCATGAGAATTTTCGCCGCGCCCATGGCCGTCTTGCGGAACTGGGTTATGACGAATACTTCCTGCGCCTGTGGGAGTTTTACCTGTGCTACTGCGAAGGCGGCTTTATGGAGCGCACCATCGGCACCGCACAGTTGCTGCTGGCCAAACCGGCGGCGATCAATCCACCGCTGCTCGGACGTTTCAGTGCTTAAATCCCTAGCCAACGCCGTGCTGTTTCAGTGCGGCTGGTTTGCCTGCGTGCTCGGCGGCGACAGCCGTTGGGTGTTGATCGGCATCGCGGCGCTGGGCGCGCACCTGCTGTGGATAAGTTCCTGGGCCAGGGAGGGGCGAGTGATTCTGGCCGTAACGGCGCTGGGCACACTGGTCGATACGGCATTGCGTGGGCTTGGCGTGTTTGAGTTCAATACGCCGGGGCCACTGATTCCGCTGTGGCTGATACTGTTATGGGCCTTGCTGGCCACCACCTTGCGCCATTGCCTGGCCTGGAGCGCACAGCCCTGGTGGCTGGCCAGCCTGCTAGGCGCGGTGGGCGGGCCGTTGTCTTATTACGCCGGCAGCCAATTGGCGGGTGTGAGTTTTGGGTACGCCACCATCCCAACACTGATCGGCCTGGCGCTGTTATGGGCCATGCTCTTTCCGCTGTTGCACAGGATTGCGCAGAGGCTGGAGCATTGACGCCCGTCCGAGCATTCATACGCGTCTAGCGCACTTGCCTTACACTGCGCGCCTATGACCAACATCCCTCACATTCAAATCACCGAACCCGTCACCTGCTCGACGTGCGCGGCCTGTTGCTGCCAGCTGGAAGTCATGCTGATCACCGACACTGGCGTGCCGCAACGTTTTATCGATACCGACGATTGGGGCGGTGAGGTGATGCTGCGCCTGGACGACGGCTGGTGCGCAGCGCTGGACCGCGACACGATGATGTGCACGATCTATGAACTGCGGCCGCTGATATGCCGGGAGTTCGAGATGGGGGCACCGGAATGCCTTGAAGAGCGTGAAGGCATTACCACGGCCTACCGCTGACCCCGAATGGCGTGATGATCACGGGCTTGTGTGGGAGCGGGCTTGTGTGGGAGCGGGCTTGTGTGGGAGCGGGCTTGCTCGCGAAGGCGGTGGGTCAGTCTAGGGATGTGCTAGCTGATACACCGCTTTCGCGAGCAAGCCCGCTCCCACAGGGGGGCCAAGCGTTTTTAAGATTACAACGGCATGGTGTAGTGCAGCGAGTAGCTCTCTACACCATCGTTATTGCTGCTGATGCCGGCGTTGGAATAATGCGTGGCACGAATGCCCACTTCATGCCCGCCGTTGAACCGCAGGCCGAAACCCAGGCGGTCTTCGAACTGGAAGGACTGGCCAATGTTGTTGTCTTCCAGCCGAGTGCGGGAGAACAACGCCACGCCGATACCGGCTTCGATGTAGGGCTTGACCGACTCGCCGGCAAACTCATACACAAATACCGGCGAGAACGACAGGCTGCTGGCGCCCGCACGGTCATCCCCTTCCCAATAGGTATAGGCGCCGCTCCAGTAGCCGGTCAGTCGGCCGACATTGCTCTGCATCCAGCTTTTGTCCCAATCGGAGGTCAGGCCCAGGCGGTAGGTCAGCGTCGAATCGCTGGTGCTGCCCAAGCCGAACTCCAGGCCGGCGGCCTGGGCTGAAACAGAGTGTCCCAACATAGCGGCCGCAATCGCAGCCAAACAGAACAAGCGCTTCATGTGAAACGTCCTTTGCAAACGGAATAATTGGGTTATGTACAGGCTAACGGGCTATAGAAGCCGACGCATAGCCAGAAGTTCAGCTTTTTTCAGTGTTATTTCACGAAATTTTCACGAGCCAAAGCTTCGCACAACTCCAGGATGTTTCCAAAGTGTCGGTAGGATATTTCTTAGGTGATACAGGTCGCCGCTGGTCCAGAACTGTGCAGGTTCAGGTTCGCCAGCGGCCAGCAGGTCGCGCTCACCGAGCAAGCGCTTGAGCTGGCGCGCCACGGCGGCGCCGGTATCAATGAGGATGATGCTGGGGGGCAGCATCTGCGCCAGGAGTGGCTTGAGGAAAGGATAGTGAGTACAACCCAGGATGATGGTGTCGCAACCAGCGCTGAGCAGCGGCTCGATATAGCCTTGCAGCAGGGCGCTCAAGGCGGGGCTATTCAGGTCGCCAGCTTCAATCAACTCCACCAGGCCTGGGCACGGCTGGGTAATCACTCGCACATCGGTGGCGAAGCGATCGAGCAAGGCGGCGAACTTGGCGCTTTGCAGGGTACCGGTGGTGGCAAGCACACCCACCACACCGCTGCGCGTGGCAGCAGCAGCAGGTTTGACCGCAGGTTCCATGCCGACCAACGGCCAGTCGGGGTAGTCCTGGCGCAAATCGGCGACGGCGGCGACGGTTGCCGTGTTACAGGCAATCACGAACGCCTTGGCGCCACGCTCGCGGAAAAACTCAGCGACCGAGCGAGAACGCTCAAGAATGAACGCAGGGGTTTTCTCGCCATAGGGAATGTGCCCACAGTCCGCCACGTACAGCAGCGACTCGTGAGGTAATAATTGCTGAATTTCTTCCAGCACCGTCAGGCCGCCGATGCCGGAATCGAACACACCAATAGGCGCGCCCTTAACCATGTTGTGTCCCGCAGACGCTACAGCCTGGGTCGCGCTTGACGCGCAACTCGCGAACACGCGTGGTCAGCGCATCGATCAACAACAAGCGTCCCACCAACGGCTCACCAAAACCGGCCAGCAGCTTCAAGGCTTCCAGCGCTTGCAGGCTGCCAACCACTCCCACCAACGGCCCGACGACGCCGGCTTCGCTGCAGGTCAGTTCAGTGTCGCTGCCGTGCCCATACAAACAGTGGTAACAGGGGCTGTCGGCGCGACGGGAATCGAATACCGACAATTGCCCCTCAAGGCGAATGGCCGCGCCACTGATCAACGGTTTGCCAGCGGTTACGCAGGTCGCGTTGACCGCCTCGCGGGTAGAGAAGTTGTCGCTGCAATCGAGCACCAGGTCCACTGCGTTGACCGCAGCGGCCAGCGAGTCGGCATCCAGCGCAGCACGATGGGCGACCAGGGTGACTTCAGGGTTGATCGCCTTCAGGCGCCCCATGGCCGAATCGACCTTGGTCTGCCCCACGCTATTAGTGTCATGGATGATCTGGCGTTGCAGGTTGGTCAAATCGACCGTATCGAAATCCGCCAAGTGCAATTCGCCCACCCCAGCAGCGGCCAGGTAAAGCGCCACCGGAGCGCCCAGGCCACCCAGGCCGACGATCAACGCGCGGCTCTGTTTCAGGCGTAATTGGCCGTCGATGTCCACATGCTGCAACAGAATCTGCCGGCTATAGCGCAACAGCTCCTGGTCGGTCAGCACGGGTGGCGCCCCAAGGTGATGCGCTCGTGACCGCCGAGGTCGATGCGGCTGTGTACGCCGTCAAAGCCCTGGTTCAGCAACAAGTCGCGCACGGCCTGGGCCTGGTCGTAACCGTGTTCGAGCAACAGCCAGCCGTCGTCGTTCAGGTGAGCAGGAGACTCTGCAATGATCAGGCGCAAATCGTCCAGGCCATCGTGCCCCGCCACCAGCGCACTGGCCGGTTCGAAACGCACATCACCGGCCACCAGGTGCGGGTCATTGTCGGCAATGTAGGGCGGGTTGCTGATAATCAGGTCGAAGCGATGACCTTGCAGGGCGCTGAACCAATGGCTGCTCAGCACCGTGGCGTTATGGAGGTGCAGGCGTTGGCGATTGCGCTCGGCCAGGGCCACGGCCTCCAGCACGCGGTCGACCGCCGTGACCTGCCAGGCCGGGCGTTCGCTGGCCAAGGCCAAGGCGATGGCGCCGGTGCCGGTGCCCAGGTCCAGGACCTGGGCGGGCGTGGCGGGCAGCAACTCCAGGGCAGCCTCCACCAGCAGCTCGGTTTCCGGGCGCGGGATCAGCGTATGCGGAGCCACTTCAAGGTCGAGTTTCCAGAAGCCTTGCTGGCCGAGGATATACGCCACCGGCTCGCCGCTGCGGCGGCGCTGCAGGTAGCTCGCAAACGTCAGGGCATCTTCGCTGCTGACGATTTTTTCCGGCCAGGTATGCAGGTAGCTGCGCGATTTACCCAGGGCAGCGGCCAGCAGTAACTCCACGTCCAGGCGCGCTGTCGGCGAGTCGGGCAAGTCAGCGGCGCGCAGCAGGCTGGCAATGATGGTCATTTAGTCACCTATCGCCGCCAGTTGATCGGCCTGGTATTCGGCGAGCAGCGGCTCGATCACCGCATCCACGCCACCGGCGAGGATTTCGTCAAGGGAGTACAGGGTGAGGTTGACCCGATGGTCGGTAACTCGGCCCTGGGCAAAGTTGTAGGTGCGGATACGCTCGGAGCGGTCGCCGGAGCCCACCAGCAGCTTGCGTTCGCTGGCAATCGCATTGGCCGCGGCGCTGGTCTGCTGGTCGTTCAACTTGGCCGACAACCAGGACATGGCCCGCGCACGGTTCTTGTGCTGGGAGCGTTCTTCCTGGCACTCCACCACAATGCCCGACGGCAAGTGAGTGATACGGATCGCCGAGTCGGTCTTGTTAACGTGCTGGCCACCCGCACCGGATGAGCGGTAGGTGTCGACGCGCAAGTCCGCCGGGTTGATCTCGATGGCTTCCTGTTCGTCCGGCTCAGGCAACACGGCGACGGTGCACGCCGAGGTGTGGATACGGCCTTGGGATTCGGTGGCCGGCACACGCTGCACGCGGTGCGCACCGGATTCGAACTTCAGCTTGCCGTAGACGTTGTCGCCTTCGACCCGGGCGATGACTTCTTTATAGCCGCCGTGCTCACCCTCGTTCTCAGAGAGGATCTCCACGCGCCAGCCGCGACGCTCGGCATAACGCGAATACATGCGGAACAGGTCGCCGGAAAAAATCGCCGCTTCGTCGCCACCGGTACCGGCGCGGATTTCGAGGAACACGTTGCGCCCGTCGTTAGGGTCCTTGGGCAGCAACATGCGTTGCAAGTCACCCTCAAGCTCGGCGAGTTTTTCCTTGGCTTCGCGGACTTCTTCCACGGCCATTTCGCGCATGTCCGGGTCGTTGTCCTTGAGCAGGGCCTGGGCGCCTTCAAGGTCGGCCTGAACTTTCAGCAGGTTTTTATAGGTGGCCACAATGGGCTCAACTTCGGCGTATTCCTTGGAATAAGCGCGGAACTTGGTTTGATCGGAAATGACCTCGCCATCGCCGAGCAAGGCGGTCAGTTCTTCGAAACGGTCCTGGAGCACATCCAGTTTATTGAGCAGTGACGCTTTCATTGCGGTTTTTTATCCGAAGAGCTGTCTGACGCGCCCTCACCGAGGGCAAAGAGTTCCTGGGCCATGGCCAGCGCATCGAGGCGGCCTTCGGCGGTAAGCTTTTTCAACTGGACGCTAGGGGCGTGCAGCAGTTTGTTGGTCAGGCCACGGGCTAACTGCATCAGCACCTCCTCGGCGCCGCTGCCGTTGGCCAGCATGCGCTGGGCCTTGAGCAACTCTTCATCGCGCAGGCGTTCGCCCTGCTGACGATACGCCTTGAGCACATCCACTGCCGCCAGTTCACGCAGGCGCACCATGAAATCTTCAGCGCCGGTGCTGACCATTTCCTCGGCGGCCTGGGCGGCGCCCTGACGGCTCTTGAGGTTTTCCGCGACGACTTCGTGCAGATCATCGACGCTATAGAGGTAAACGTCGTCCAACTCGCCGACTTCGGGCTCGATATCGCGCGGAACGGCGATATCTACCATGAAGATCGGCTTATGCTTGCGCAGCTTCAACGCGCTCTCGACCGCGCCCTTGCCCAGAATCGGCAATTGGCTGGCGGTGGAACTGATGACGATGTCACTGCGTACCAGCTCAGCGGGAATGTCCGACAGCAGCACCGCATGGGCACCGAACTGCTCGGCCAGAATGCTGGCGCGCTCCAGGGTGCGGTTGGCGACCACAATACGCTTCACGCCAAGGTCGTGCAGGTGACGGGCCACCAAGGTGATGGTTTCCCCGGCGCCGATCAGCAGGGCCTGGCTGCGCTGCAAGTCGCTGAAGATCTGCTTGGCCAGGCTCACGGCGGCAAAGGCCACGGACACCGGGTTTTCGCCGATGGCCGTGTCGGTGCGCACTTGCTTGGCGGAATTGAAGGTGGCCTGGAACAGGCGGCCCAGCAACGGGCCGACGGTGCCGGCCTCACGGGCCACGGCGTAAGCGGACTTCATCTGGCCGAGGATCTGCGGTTCGCCCAATACCAGCGAGTCGAGACCGGCCGCCACGCGCATCATGTGACGAACTGCCGCATCCTCTTCATGCACATAAGCGCTGGCGCGCAGGTCATCGAGGCTCAAATGGTGATAATCGGCCAGCCAGCGCAGCACGACATCCGCTGAAAGATGTTCCTGCTCTATATAGAGCTCGCTGCGATTGCAGGTCGAAAGGATCGCAGCTTCGCGGCTGTCGGTGAGCCGGCAGAGCTGCTGCAGGGCCTCAACCAACTGCTCTGGCGTAAACGCCACGCGCTCGCGCACGTCTACGGAGGCAGTCTTGTGGTTAATACCGAGTGCGAGGAAGGCCATTCAATATCGCTGATGATGTCGGGAAGCCGACAATTGTCCTACTTCGAAAGATCCAGAACAACCACCGTCGTCTATTGTCCCTATACCTTGTGCCTATCAATGCACTTTTGTAGGAGCGAGCTTGCTCGCGAAAAACCTGAGAGCGCCGCTGAGCGCCAGGCGTCCCGCGTTATCGTTGACGATTTTCGCGAGCAAGCTCGCTCCTACAAAAGGAAAGGCAAAAGGCAGCAATAGTCGTATTCCGAGTGCCCCGGTTATGTTTGGCCGAAGGCTTGTGTCATGATGATCCGACCGCAGGTTAGTCGTCCTCTTCCTATATGAATAGATCTTCCGCGTTGCTCCTCGCTTTTGTCTTCCTCAGCGGCTGCCAGGCCATGGCCCCCGTGTCGCCGGACGCTACGTCGCCGGTGGAAGACAGCACTCCCGCCCCTGAAAAGCCCAAGGTTTATTCCTCGTTCAGTGAAGAAACGATCTACAGCCTGCTGACCGCTGAACTGGCCGGCCAGCGCAATCGCTTCGATATTGCGCTGGATAATTACGTGACCCAGGCCATCAATACCCAGGACCCGGGGATTTCCGAGCGAGCGTTTCGCATCGCCGAATACCTGGGCGCCGACCAGGCAGCGCTGGACACCTCGCTGATCTGGGCCAAAAACGCCCCGGATGACCTGGAAGCCCAGCGCGCCGCAGCCGTGCAACTGGCGCGTGCCGGGCGCTATGACGACTCCATGGTCTATATGGAGAAGGTTTTGCAGGGCAAGGGCGACACGCATTTTGACTTTCTTGCGCTATCGGCCGCCGACACCGACCAGGACACGCGCAATGGCCTGATGAAGAGTTTTGATCGCCTGCTGCAAAAGCACCCGAAGAACAGCCAGTTGATTTTCGGCAAGGCCCTGCTGCTGCAACAGGACGATGAAGCCGACGCCGCGCTCAAACTCCTGGAACAGAACCCGCCGGAAGAAGGCGAAATCGCGCCGATCCTGTTGCGTGCACGCCTGCTGCAAAGCCTTAACCGCGGCAAGGAAGCGATTCCGCTGCTGGAAAAAAGCATCAAGAAATACCCCGGCGACAAGCGCCTGCTCCTGACCTATGCACGCATGCTGGTTGAGCAGGACCGGATGGAAGACGCCAAAGTGCAGTTCGCCAACCTGGTCCAGCAATACCCGGACGACGACGAACTGCGTTATTCCCTGGCACTGGTGTGCCTGGAAGCCAAGGCCTGGGACGAGGCCAAGGGCTACCTGCAAGAGCTGATCGAGCGTGACAGCCACGTGGACTCGGCGCACCTGAACCTGGGCCGCATCGCTGAAGAGCGCAACGACCCGCAGGCGGCCCTGCTTGAATACGCCCAGGTCGGCCCCGGCAATGACTACCTGCCAGCGCAGTTGCGCCAGGCCGATATCCTGATGAGCAATGGCCGCACCGACGAAGCGGAAAAACGCCTGGCCGCGGCCCGCGATGCCGAGCCGGACTATGCCATCCAGCTGTACCTGATCCAGGCCGAGACCTTATCGGCCAACAAGCAGGGCGAACGCGCCTGGAAGTTATTGCAACAGGCGTTGCTGCAATACCCCGACGATTTGAACCTGCTGTACACCCGCGCCATGCAGGCGGAAAAACGCAATGACCTGGCACAGCTGGAAAAAGACCTGCGCCTGATCATCAAGCGTGACCCGGACAACGCCATGGCCCTTAACGCTTTGGGCTATACCTTGTCCGACCGCACCACGCGCTACGCCGAAGCCAAGGCGCTGATCGAACAAGCCCACCAGCTCAACCCGGAAGACCCGGCCGTGCTCGACAGCCTGGGCTGGGTGAATTACCGCCTGGGCAACCTCGACGAGGCCGAGCGCTTGCTGCGCCAGGCCCTGGAGCGTTTCCCGGACCAGGAAGTTGCCGCACACCTGGGCGAAGTGCTCTGGGCCAATGGCAAGCAGCGCGAAGCCCGACAAATCTGGGAAAAATTCCTCAAGGAACAACCCGACAGCCCCATCCTGCGCAGCACCATCAAGCGCCTGACCGGATCCGAGACCCTTTAAATTTATGTTCTTGCGCCACGTTATTGTTTTCAGCTTCATCGCCCTGCTCGCCGGTTGCGCGGGTATCGGCAGCCGTGAATCCGTTGAAGGCCAGGGCAACCCGGCCCAATGGAAACAACACAAGGACCAGCTCAGCAGCATTGATGGCTGGCAGATCGAGGGCAAGGTCGGGGTGCGCGCGCCGAAAGACTCCGGCAGCGGCACCCTGTTCTGGCTGCAACGCCAGGACTATTACGACATTCGCCTCTCGGGCCCCCTGGGCCGTGGCGCAGCCCGCCTGACTGGCCGGCCGGGGCAAGTGAGCCTGGAAGTGGCCAACCAGGGCCGCTACGAGGCAACCTCCCCGGAAGAACTGCTAGAGCAGCAGATCGGCTGGAAGTTGCCCGTCTCGCATCTGGTCTGGTGGGTGCGCGGCCTGCCGGCGCCGGACAGCAAGAGCCGTCTGAGCCTCAATGGCGACAGCCGCCTCGCCACCCTGGAGCAGGATGGCTGGCAGGTCGAATATTTGAGCTATGTGGAACAAGGCGGCTACTGGCTTCCAGAACGTATCAAGCTGCATGGCACCGACCTTGACGTCACACTGGTGATCAAGGACTGGCAACCGCGCAAGCTGGGGCAATAACGTGTCCGCACAAAAATTGACCCTGCCCTCCCCGGCCAAGCTCAACCTGATGCTGCACATCCTTGGTCGCCGTGAAGATGGCTATCACGAATTGCAGACGCTGTTTCAATTTCTCGACTACGGCGATGAGCTGACCTTTGCGGTGCGTGACGATGGCGTGATCCAGCTGCACACCGAATTCGACGGCGTGCCCCACGACAGCAATCTGATTGTGCGGGCGGCAAAAAAACTTCAGGAACACTCTGGCTGCACACTCGGCATCGATATCTGGATCGACAAAATCCTGCCCATGGGCGGTGGTATCGGTGGTGGCAGCTCAAATGCCGCCACCACCTTGCTGGGCCTCAATCACCTATGGCAACTGGGCTGGGACCATGACCGCCTTGCTGCGCTGGGCCTTACGCTGGGCGCCGACGTCCCGGTTTTCGTGCGGGGGCACGCCGCATTTGCTGAAGGCGTTGGGGAGAAACTCACCCCTGTAGAGCCCGAAGAACCTTGGTATGTCGTGCTGGTGCCGCAAGTATCTGTAAGTACAGCAGAAATTTTTTCAGATCCGTTGTTGACACGTAACTCTTCTCCCATTAAAGTGCGCCCCGTTCCCAAGGGAAACAGTCGAAATGACTGCTTACCGGTTGTAGCAAGGCGTTATCCAGAGGTACGTAACGCTTTGAATTTGTTAGGTAAATTTACCGAAGCAAAATTAACCGGAACTGGAAGTTGTGTGTTTGGGGGCTTCCCAAGCAAAGCTGAAGCTGATAAAGTCTCGGCCCTTCTTACAGAGACCCTTACAGGGTTTGTAGCAAAGGGAAGCAACGTTTCGATGTTGCATCGCAAGCTGCAAAGTCTGCTCTAAAAGGAACCGAGTGTTAGGCACTCGTTGCAACAGATACAGGGGCGTCGCCAAGCGGTAAGGCAGCAGGTTTTGATCCTGCCATGCGTTGGTTCGAATCCAGCCGCCCCTGCCATTTTCTAATACTCATCCAGGTTACCCTCAGCCTCTAGGTACTGCGCGTGTCCAAGATGATGGTCTTTACGGGGAATGCCAACCCCGATCTGGCTCGACGTGTCGTACGTCAGCTGCATATCCCTCTCGGTGACATCTCTGTCGGTAAATTCTCCGACGGTGAAATTACAGCCGAGATCAATGAAAATGTCCGCGGTAAAGACGTCTTCATTATTCAGCCGACCTGCGCTCCGACCAACGATAACCTGATGGAACTCGTCGTGATGGCTGATGCCTTCCGCCGCTCCTCAGCGACTCGAATCACAGCTGTAATCCCTTACTTTGGTTATGCCCGTCAGGATCGCCGTCCGCGTTCCGCACGTGTGGCTATCAGCGCGAAAGTCGTTGCTGACATGCTGACCGTGGTAGGTATCGACCGTGTGCTCACGGTTGACCTGCACGCTGACCAAATCCAGGGGTTCTTCGATATTCCGGTAGATAACATCTACGGCTCCCCCGTTCTGGTGGATGACATCGAAGACCAGCGCTTTGAAAACCTGATGATCGTGTCCCCGGACATTGGTGGCGTCGTGCGTGCACGGGCTGTTGCCAAATCCCTGGGCGTGGACCTCGGGATCATCGACAAACGCCGTGAGAAAGCCAATCACTCTGAAGTGATGCATATCATCGGTGATGTCGAAGGGCGTACCTGTATTCTGGTTGATGACATGGTCGACACCGCCGGCACCCTGTGCCACGCGGCGAAAGCCTTGAAAGAGCACGGTGCGGCAAAAGTCTTCGCCTACTGCACACACCCTGTGCTGTCGGGCCGAGCGATCGAGAACATCGAGAACTCCGTGCTGGACGAACTGGTGGTGACCAACACCATCCCGTTGTCCGCCGCAGCTCAAGCCTGTGCACGTATCCGCCAACTGGATATTGCACCGGTCGTTGCCGAAGCGGTTCGCCGCATCAGCAATGAAGAATCGATCAGCGCGATGTTCCGTTAAGGGTCAAACCAACGGATCACCTCACTGACGAAAAGCGCCCCGCCCCAGCATTCCGCTGGGGCGGGGCTTTTTTGCCCATATCGAGTTCGGCGCTGGTCGCAAACGCCCCTCGATGATGGCTATTTTGGAGATACAACATGAACGAATTTACTCTGAACGCCCAAGCGCGTACTGACCTGGGGAAAGGTGCGAGCCGCCGCCTGCGTCACGCCGCCAACATCCCAGCCGTTGTCTACGGTGGTAACAAGCCTGCTGAATCCGTGACCATCCTGGCCAAGGAAATCGCCAAGCTGTTCGAAAACGAAGCTGCCTACAGCCACGTTATCGAGCTGAACATCGACGGCGCCAAGCAGAACGTCATCGTTAAAGCGATGCAGCGTCACCCTTCCAAGCAGTTCATCATGCACGCTGACTTCGTTCGCGTTGTAGCTGGCCAGAAACTGACCGCCATCGTGCCTGTGCACTTTGTGGGTGAAGAAGCTCCGGTCAAGAAAGGCGGCGAGATCTCTCACGTCCTGAACGAAATCGAAGTGACCTGCCTGCCGAAAGACCTGCCTGAGTTCATCGAAGTCGACCTGTCGGCTCTGGAAATCGGCGCCATCGTTCACCTGTCCGACCTCAAGGCTCCTAAAGGCGTTGAGTTTGTCGCACTGGCTCACGGTGATGACAAAGCGGTTGCCAACGTTCACGCTCCACGCGTTGCTCCAGAAGAAGCTGAAGAAGGCGCTGCAGAGTAATTCACTCTGTATTGCCGGAGCTTGAGGAAACATCGCGGACCGAAACGTAGCGAGAAAGCGGGCGATAACGCGGCGTTTACTCTTGAGTAAATGATGTAGTGTCGTCCACTTTCGCCGCACACGGGTACGGCGATGTTATCCACAACTCCAAAGGAAGGGCCCCTGTCGTGACTGCCATCAAACTGATCGTTGGCCTGGGAAATCCAGGCGCCGAATACGAACAGACCCGGCATAACGCGGGGGCCCTTTTTGTTGAGCGTATCGCCCACGCCCAAGGCATCAATCTGGTGGCCGATCGCAAATATTTTGGCCTGACCGGGCGCTTCTCGCACCAGGGTCAGGATGTTCGTCTACTGATTCCCACCACCTACATGAACCGCAGCGGCCAGGCTGTCGCGGCGCTTGCGGGCTTCTTCCGGATCAAACCCGAAGAAATCCTGGTGGCCCATGACGAACTGGACCTGCCACCCGGCGTAGCCAAGCTCAAGCTCGGCGGCGGGCATGGTGGGCACAATGGCCTGCGCGACATCATCGCGCAGTTGGGCAATCAGAATAATTTTTACCGTCTGCGGCTCGGCATTGGCCACCCAGGCGTTGCCAGTATGGTTTCAAATTTCGTCCTGGGTCGTGCGCCACGCGCCGAACAGGAAAAACTCGATGCCAGCATCGATTTTGCCCTCGGCGTGCTGCCGGATATCTTCGCCGGTGAATGGAACCGTGCGATGAAAAACCTGCACAGCCAGAAGGCCTGACTCTTACCGAGGGGAAACACCATGGGATTCAATTGCGGCATCGTCGGCCTGCCCAACGTCGGCAAATCCACCCTGTTCAACGCCCTGACCAAGTCCGGTATTGCGGCGGAGAACTTCCCCTTCTGCACCATCGAACCCAACAGCGGCATTGTGCCGATGCCGGACCCGCGTCTTGACGCACTGTCGGCCATCGTCAATCCCAAGCGCATCCTGCCGACCACCATGGAGTTCGTCGACATCGCAGGCCTCGTCGCCGGCGCCTCGAAAGGTGAAGGCCTGGGCAACAAGTTCCTGGCCAACATCCGCGAAACCGATGCCATCGCCCATGTGGTCCGCTGCTTTGAAGACGAGAACGTGATTCACGTCTCCAACAGCGTCGACCCGAAACGCGACATCGAGATCATCGACCTGGAACTGATCTTCGCCGACCTCGACAGCTGCGAGAAGCAACTGCAGAAAGTCGCGCGTAACGCCAAGGGCGGCGACAAGGATGCAGTGGTCCAGAAGGGCCTGCTGGAGCAACTGATCGCGCACTTCACCGAAGGCAAGCCAGCGCGCAGCCTGATGAAGAACATGGGCGCAGACGAGAAGGCCGTGATCAAGGGCTTCCACCTGCTGACCACCAAGCCTGTGATGTACATCGCCAACGTTGCCGAAGACGGCTTCGAGAACAACCCGCTGCTCGACGTGGTCAAGGCCATTGCCGACGAAGAAGGCGCCATCGTTGTTCCGGTGTGCAACAAGATCGAAGCGGAAATCGCCGAGCTCGATGACGGCGAAGAAAAGGACATGTTCCTCGAGGCCCTGGGCCTGGAAGAGCCTGGCCTGAACCGTGTGATCCGCGCCGGCTACGAAATGCTCAACCTGCAGACCTACTTCACCGCCGGTGTCGAAGAAGTCCGCGCCTGGACCGTCAAGGTTGGTGCCACTGCGCCACAGGCCGCCGGCGTGATCCACACTGACTTCGAAAAAGGCTTCATCCGCGCCGAAGTGATCGCCTACAACGACTTCATCCAGTTCAAGGGTGAAGCCGGTGCCAAGGAAGCCGGTAAATGGCGCCTGGAAGGCAAGGACTACATTGTTAAAGACGGCGATGTGATGCACTTCCGCTTTAATGTGTAATCGCCACCTGTAAACTTAGTTCCAGACTAAAAGCCGATGCATTGCATCGGCTTTTTTGTGGCCGCACGCTTAATAAACCACCGCTAACTTACCTCAAAACACTCCGACCTCTCAGAAACTTCCTATTTACCTCCCAACACATTACACCCACAAAACCAAAACCTTTTAAAATCCAAACTTACAATCATTTTCCTACAGTATTCCGGCCTATAACTACCCCTGCACCGGGTGACAACTTTTATAATCTGCGCTCTACTGAGCTGGCGCTTTCACACCGTCTTCCAACAGTGAAGTCATAGCGAACAGGGAGTATCAATCGATGTCGGCCTACGTCCAGAAGGATAATAAAACAGACGTTTCACTCATCGAGGGTCAGGAACTTGAAACCACGCTTAATAACACCGCCGCGCTTAACGTTGATATCCTGCTGTTAGGAGAGACGGGTACCGGCAAAGATACGCTTGCACAACGGATTCATCGCTTATCGGGCCGACGAGGTAATTTTGTTGCCGTGAACTGTGCGGCCATCCCGGAAAGCCTTGCGGAAAGCCAGTTGTTCGGTGTCAACAGCGGTGCCTATACCGGGGCAATACAATCAAGGGCTGGCTTCGTCGAGGCAGCCCACCTGGGCACCCTGTACCTCGATGAAATCGACAGCATGCCCTTGAGCCTGCAAGCCAAGCTGCTGCGTGTGCTGGAGTGCCGTGGGGTGGAGCGCCTTGGCTCGACTCGGTTGATTTCCGTGGACATGCGCGTCATTGCATCGGCCCAGCAATCTCTACAAATCATGGTCGAACAAGGTGCCTTCAGGCGTGATCTCTACTTTCGACTGAATGTCGTGAGCATTGAACTCCCGGCCCTGCGAGATCGGCGCGAACGGATCATCCCGTTGTTTCGGCAAATGATTCAGGAAGAGGCGGACCAGTTCAAATGTACTCCGCCAACGCCGTCTGACGGCCTGTTGCATGAGCTGCTCTGCCACTCCTGGCGGGGTAATGTGCGGGAGCTACGCTCGACGGCGAAACGGTTCGTACTGGGCTTGCCGCCGCTCTCGATGCCTGCATGCAGCAAACAACCTACGCAGATGAGCCTGAAAGCACGTCTTCAACAAATTGAAAAAGCGCTGATTGAGGAGTCAATGTACCGCCACCAACATTGTGTGGACACCGTCGCGGTCGAATTGGGGCTCGCAAAGCGCACGCTGTACTACAGGATGAAACAACTGGGCATATCACTGACGTGATGACACAGGGCGCGCCTAAACACTCAGTAAAACTTAAGCATCCAGCCTCCGAAAAGCCGACCATAAAAAATCTTGTTACAGACATATTTGGAACGATTGAGCCCCGTGAACCACGTATTCAAAGCCTGGCTCAAGTTACAAAAAGTTCCAGACTTCAGCGGGTAGTGGCTCGCGACAAATGAGTCAACTTTCAAAATATCGAAACGGGAGTCTTATTATGAGTGGTATATCCGGTGTCAACTCGAACGCAACCATATACACCAAAGCCATGGAGGACATCGCCAAAACGGCGGGAGATGGTGGCGGTAGTAGCTCTGCGGCTGCACGCGCAGAAGCAGTCGCCGAGAAAACTTTCGCAGAAACCATGAAGGCAAGGCTGATCGCGGGCTTGTATACCGCGGCTAAAGAAATTCGTTCGTAACAGGACCACCTCCCCGGCTCATTAGCCGGGGAGGGTGTCATATGAACTCAAGTAGTCAATGCAGCATCTGCCATTTTCAAGAACCTGCTTCAAACACTCTCACCGCAGGCCCTATATGCAGATAGAAAAATTTGAATTTTCAACGCTGAATACCCCCCGCAATGGCACGGATGTCATACCGCACACTTCAGCACCTAGTGCGGATGCGAGTTTTTTCACGTCAATGCTCGATGGCCCGACAGCCATCAGGCCTACCGCCGCCATCCCTGCTGGTTTGACCCTGCTCACGGAACCATCAAAACATATCGCAGATATGAAAGACCGCCTCGCACGTGCGCTGAAATCGTCAAGTAAAGGCATGGATGCTGACGCATTCAGAGAATACCCGCGCGAACTCTCTAATGTGGCACTCACGACCCAACTGTTGGTAAAGAGCGTTGGCAAGACAAGCCAATGCATCGACAAAATTTGTAACCTGCAATAGTGAACATGATTAAATCTCTGTCTGCCGCCCTGCTTCTGTTACTCGTATTCACGTTAAACGGTTGCAGCGACCGCGTTGAACTTCATCGGCAACTTTCTGAGCAAGAAGCCAATGAAGTGGTAGCGGAGTTGGCAGATAAACATATTCGCGCCCAAAAAATCCCAGCCAAAGACGGCGTTGTCGTGGCCGTGCAAGCCGCCGACATTGGACGCGCAGTACGTACTCTGGAGGCCGCAGGCTTACCACGAGTGGCGCGGACCACGCTGGGCGATACCTTTCGCAAGGAGGGGGTCATTTCAACGCCGCTGGAAGAACGGGCACGCTACATCTACGCCTTATCCCAGGAGCTTGAGGCCACGTTATCCAACATTGACGGCGTTATCGTTGCCCGTGTGCATGTGGTACTGCCAGAACGCATCGCACCAGGCGAGCCAGTCCAACCCGCATCCGCGTCAGTATTCATCAAACATGATCCACGCCTGGATCCCGACAAAATCCGTGCGCGCGTTCGAAGGATGGTGTCCAGCAGCATCCCGGGCATGACGACAGCAGTGGACAACCCGCAGAAACTCACGGTGATCTTCGTGCCTGCCGCCGCCTATCAGGAACAACAGCGCCTGGCGTACTTCGGCCCCTTCCTGGTGCCAAACAGCGATCTTGGTTTTTGGCGAAACAGCGTGACCATTTCACTGCTCGGGTTGGTGGCGGCTGTGGCAGCCACGCTGTTCCTGAACAATCGCCGCCGGCGCCACGTACAAGAACCGGCGGTGGCAGGCAAACCGGTCGGCCCAGCCCATGACGCCTGAGCCCAATCCTCCCATGCGCGAAAATCTGGCCTGGGCACAGTGGTGGGCGTTCCCCTGGGACTATGCCCATGAAGACTGGAAGGATGACAAGTACCAAGCCATTAACGCGCTTTATCGTAGCCGCAGGTTGGTGCCGAGCGGGCTTACTGGTGTGGTGACATGCTTGCCCGCGCGCCCCCAGCCTGCCGTACTTCACATGGCCCTCGCTTCGACCGAACAACTGAACATGACGCTTGCGTTGGTTCACGACACGTTCAATCCTCAAGCCCCAGGCCTTTTGAGCGACAACGATCACCTGTGGTGCATACGTCTCTCCAAGGCGCTGCCCCCAGACATGCTCTCCTCTGGCGCAGAGCCATTGCAGTTGCTCCATAGCTGGGTAGAACCCGCTATCTGGCAACGCCTTCGGCTGCGCTTCTCCCGTGCACGCGTACTGGAGGTTGAAAAAAATAGCCTTTCGCTCGATACCACCAACAACCGACTGAACACGCTATGGCAAGCCGTCGTCTGGCGCGTTACGACGCTGGCAAGTGACCACCTGCCCCTTGACGCGAATGAGTAAGGAGACCAGCGATGTTATGCCGATACGCCATTGAGTTACTCAAGGACGCACCAGGGCTGCGGCACCCCCTGATTCCCCGGGAAGAACTTGCCAATTGGGTACAAGCCGAGGAGCTATTGAGCCGCGCCAGTGCCCAGGCCGATGAGCGGATACGGCAGGCGGAAAAGAAATGCGAAGCGCTACTGGAAAATGCCTCGCAGGAGGTCTGGCTACGCGCAGATGCTCAACTCAAACGCTGGGAGCGCGATCGCCAGGCAATGTGCGACAACCTGGAATACTACGCGACAGCAATCACCAACCAAGCTATTCGCTGTCTGCTTGACGAGACAGTACCCCCTCAACGGCTGGCCGCGTTGCTCAAGCAGTTGCTGGCCAACCAAGTCCAGGAAATCGAAGCGACGCTGTTTTGTCACCCACTTGACCTAGAGGCGATAAAACAACATCTCGACCATCACAAGAGCCCGTTCTGGAAACTCCAGGCTGACGAAGCACTCGAGCTCCAGACACTCGTACTGAAAACAGACGAAGGAGACTTTCGTATCAGTTGGCACTCGATGCTCGATATTTTTTTCAACCACAACAAAGAACGCAGGATTGACATCTAACCCCACCCGTCTCAATACATCGGATTTCTCCAACATTCAAAAATCCAAAAGGAACCACCATGGATGTTTATAGCGACCTCTCGCGTCAACTTTTAAAGAACAGCAACACCGCCAGTAAGGCTTACCAACAAACAACCAAGGAAGTTGACAATAGCGAAGACCCCTATTTGTTCTATGAACTGGCCGTCAAGGCTACAACTGCCCAGATGGCGTATCTGGAACACAACCGAACTCACCACATGTTGCTCAAGACTGTATTTGAGAGCGTTCCTTAAATGAAAGTGCTCATCAGTAAATGGTGGAAAAACCGTCAAGAGCCGCTCTCGTTGTTTGAAGGCGATGACGAAATCACTCTGAGATCCCAGGGCGACACCTTATTACTGGGGGCACATCTGAGTTTCCTTACACCAGAGCACCCAGGCTTGGAGCAGTGGATGCGTCTGGGCGCCGCCAGCTTGAACCATTTCCAGGGTGCGCTGGCTCAAAAAGCTGACACGGGCGCGCTGTGGTTGATTCAAAGCCTGCACACCGATCGTGGAGAAGCCCACGTGCTCGGTTGCCTCGAGGCTCTGCTCAACCAACGCGATACATGGCGCGCCATCGCTGCGCGCCTTGCTCGTCCAGGCCAGAACCTCAAACCCACCCCGCTGCGTTCACGCTCGTATTAATCAGAGATCTGTCTATGCCTAACAAGACCCATAAGGGCAACCGCTTGTACCTTGACTCGCCTGGTGTTTCATCCAAAAGAGCCCAGTGGCGGAACGTGCTCCTGTTTTCCTGGCTGCTGGTTTCAACGCACAGCGCGCTGGCCGCCATCCCGTCCGAATGGAAAAACACTGCCTATGCGTATGAAGCCGAGCACAAGCCTGTGCAGGACGTACTCGAAGACTTCGCCCGGACCTTCGGTACACAATTGCAGATCGAGGGCCTGCTGGAGGGCATCGTCAATGGCAAGATACGCGCTAACACCCCGCAGTCATTGCTCGACCGCCTGGGGGTAGAACATCGCTTCCAATGGTACCTGTACAACAACACGCTCTACATCAGTACTCTGGACCAACAGGAGTCTGCGCGCCTGGAGGTCTCCTCCGAAACCATTGCCGACCTCAAGCAGGCCCTCACCGATATTGGCCTGCTCGATAGCCGTTTCGGTTGGGGTGAGTTGCCCGAAGATGGCGTCGTGCTGGTCTCGGGCCCTCGACGCTATATCGAACAGATCAAGCAATTCAGCAGTCAACGCCGCTCGGTGGACGAAAAACAGAGTGTGCTGAGTTTCCCGCTGAAGTTTGCCAATGCAGCGGATCGCCACGTGGATTACCGCGGCCAGAAGATCACCATTGCGGGTGTTTCCAGCATTGTGCGGGGCTTACTGGAGCCACGCTCCAACGCGACAACCCCGGCGTTGGCCCAGCGCCCCGCCTCACAGCCCGCCCCTCTCGTGCCCAATGTTCCTCGCTTGAGCAACCCGTTGCTGGGGCAGACGCTCGGTACCAACAGCACGCCCATGCCAATGGATATTGGCGCCACACTCACCCCGCGCGCGCCGGCGCCGACCAGCCGGATTCGTGTCGAAGCCGACATTCGCAATAACGCGGTGCTGATCTATGACCTACCAGAGCGCCAAGCCATGTACCGCGAGTTGATCGCGCAACTCGATGTGGCGCGAAAATTGGTGGAAATCGATACGATCATTCTGGATATCGAGCGCACGCAGTTGCGTGAGTTCGGCGTGAACTGGGGGTTTCAGAACAGCCGCTTCCGTGGCGGCGCGAGCCTGGCGCCGGGCACATCGCAACAATTGTCGATCGAAAACCGCGACCGTTTTTATGCCGATATACGCGCACTGGAAGCCAAGGGGCTGGCGACCATGGTGTCCAACCCCTCCGTGCTGACCTTGGAAAACCAACCGGCGGTGATCGACTTCAACCGCACTCAGTACCTGACACCCGGTCGTCAGAACGCAACCATCCTGCCGGTCACCGTAGGTACCAGCGTACAGGTCGTGCCGCGCGTCATCACCAGCCGAGGCAGCCATCAGATTCACTTGGTCGTGGATATCGAGGACGGCATGTTCGACGAGTCCAGCCCCAATCGTGACCTCAAAGACCTCGATGTGCGCCGCGGTAACGTCAGCACCCAGGCGGTCATGGCGGAAAAGCGCTCAATGGTGGTGGGCGGATTCCACGTCACGGAAAGCGCCGACAGGCACAACAAAGTGCCGCTGCTGGGCGATATCCCACTGCTGGGCAAGGCGTTGTTCTCTTCAAGCGAACGGCAGAACAATCGACGTGAACGCCTGTTCATCATCACCCCACGCGTCATCGGCGACCAGGCCGATCCGTCCCGCTATTTGCCTCAGGCAGACCAGGCCGAGTTGCAGACGGCTCTTGCACCATTGGCCAGGCGCAACGCTCCTCACCAGCCTGAGATCAAGCGTAGCGACATCATTAGCACGTTGGCGCATCTGGTGACGGGGGAAGTGCCCAAGGCCTTCAAGTTGGCGCCCATGCCCCTCGGGTTGAACACGCTGTGCAGCCCCCGCGACTTGCTGGCGCTGAACACCGAGCGCAGCCAATGGTATGCAGGCCCTGAGTACAACGTCGCGGTCGTCGTGATGCGCAACCAGTTCAACCGTAATGTGCGCGTCGATGAAAAAGAGTGCAGCAACTCGCAAACGCTCGCCGTCACCGTGTGGCCACGCGCCTGGTTGAAACCTGGAGAGGAAGCCGAGGTTTTTATCGCCATGCGTCCGGTGGTGAAGGATGAACACCTCAGCGTGCCCCGCCCCACCTTAATTACTCCTTTTCACAAGGTTCGACCATGAGACATCAATTGTTGTGCGTAACCCTGATCGGCGCGGCGCTGCTCGTGAGCGCTTGTACCCCAACATGCAAAGGCGACTCGTGCTCACGCCCGCAGTCCACCGAGCAGAAGATGGTGATCTGGTGGCCCTCGCACATGCGCGTCCAGCCTGGCCCGTCCGGGGAGCGTGCGGATTACCAGACAATATCGCTGGAGCGCTGAGCATGACAGAAATGCCAGACGATCAACGCCAGGTATTTCTGAGCGAACTGATGAGTGGCACCGCCACTCACCAGTTGCTCGCCCCTGGTATCAAGCTGTGCACGTTGACGGCGGGTAGCCATTCGGGGCTGGCCCTGCATGTCGCTCGCGAAGCGTTGCAAGCCGGGCAATTGCAACGGATATTACAGCGCCGCTTCGAGCAGGCCCTGGTATTCGACGGGTGTTTTGTCTACCTCGATGCCCAGGGAGCCATGGTGATCTGGCATGCGCTGCCAACACCGCCCGGCAATCTGGACAGGGCGCTGAGCCGGATGCTCTCGCTGGCCGGTCTCAGCGTCCTGGACCCAGGATCCAGTCACTGATCAGCGCTGCTCAAGCTCCGGGAGCTCCAGCGTCTCGCGTTTGGCGTCATCATCCAGCTCGCGCAAGGTGCGATAGATCAACGCCACGGCCTGCAGGGTTTCGCGAGGAATGCTGGCTCCCAGCTTTTTGGTGTAAATCGTACGTGCCAACCACACGCACTGAATCACGGGCACTTCGGCGGCCTTCGCGCGCGCGATCAGTTTTCGCGCTTCGTCATCCATGCCTTTGCTGATCAGCAGGGGCAGAGGCGTCTTGCCAGGACGGTAATACAGGGCGACCGCAAAGTGCGTCGGGTTGACCACCAGCATATCAGCCTCTTCCAGCTTGGGCAGTTTGACCTTCGGCTCCTCCTGGGCCAATTGCTGCGCCAACTGACGGCGCTGGCCTTTCACATGGGGGTCGCCTTCCATGTCCTTGTACTCTTTGACGACCTCGACTTGCGTCATCCGCATGCGCTTGGCAAAGAAATACTTCTGCATAGTCATGTCGATAAGCGCCAGTACCAGCAACAGCCCAAGGCAGGCGTGCAGCAAATAGCGAAACAGGGCAATCAGCGCCAGGATGTAACTTTGCAGGTCACTGTTTGCCAGGTTGATCAGCGTCCCCACGGAGGGCCAGACCACCACGTACACAATCATTCCTAAAAGAAACGCCTTGGCGATGCTCATCAACAGATTGATCACCGACTGGGCAGAAAACATTTGCTTGATTTGGCTCAGGGGGTTGAGGCGGTTGAAATCCAGCTTCAGGGTCTCTGGGGCAAACAGCAACCCGAACTGCATCCAGCTGCTGATCAGTTTCGTGGCAATCGCCAGGGTAGCCATCAGCAGGGAGAACGAAAAAAACACGGTCAGTCCGTCCACCAGTACTTCTTCCAGCGATCGTGCAAACGGCTGGCCCACGCGAGACATCGGCAACACCATCATTTGCTGGAAGCGCTGCATGCTGGTCTCGGCGGTAAACAGCGCAATCTCGCTGATGGCCGCCAGCGCCAGCAACTTGCCCACGTCCTGGCTTTGGGCGACCTGGCCTTTCTTACGTTGATCGCGCAGCTTCTTGGCTGACGCGGGATGCTTCTTTTCCCCCGAGTCGCTCATTGCTGCGAGCCCTGGAACAACAGCCCCAATACATGCTTAAGATCGCCCAGCTGGCTCAGGCGCCCGACGATCAGGTCTTGCAGTAATGCAAAGTACAACAACAAAATGCCGATACCCGCCAGGCACTTGAGCGGTGGCGCCAGCGTACTCACCTGTAACTGCTGGCTGTACACGCCCAGCAGCGCGACACCGAACTCCAGCAACAACAGCACTGCGATGAAGGGAGCGGCGTATAGCATCATGTGCGTAAACGTATCTCCCAGCAGGTCGACAAACAGACTCATACCATTCTCTGCCGGGAGCGGGAACCACACAGTAGGCGGCCAAATCAGGTAGCTGTCCCAGATCACCTGGGTCAGCGCGCCCAGCCCCAGCACAGCCATCAGCAAGAAAATCGCCAGTTGCTTGAACAGATGCCCGATCGGCGTCGCGTCTGGCCCCAGGGAGGGGTTGAGCTGGCCACCGGCCAAGGCGCCGCGCTGGTTATCCAGCAGCGCCCCCACCGACTCGAAAAGCCAGAACGGCATGGACAACAACACCCCCAGCAGCACCCCAAGGGCCACCTCTTTCAGCGCCAGGCCGGCGAGCATGAGCCCCGAGAGCTCCTGGCCTTGCAATGCCGCATGGATGGCCGGCGCGGGCATCAATGCCATGACCATCACCAAGGTATGCCGAGGCATGCCGCGTATATGCTGAAAACAGAACGCCGCCACCAGGATGCCACAGGGGTATATACGCGCCATACCGAGCACCAGGCTGGGCAGAAAATCGAGATACAGCAGCACAGGCAGGATCTCAGTTCAGGGCCGAACGGCCGATCATTTCAAAGGTCAGGTTGATCAGCTGGATCAACTCCACGCCAATCCAGCGCCCTGTCAGGATCAACGTGACCCCCACGGCGACCAGCTTGATGCCAAAGGGCAGCGTCTGATCTTGTATCTGCATCAGCGCTTGCACCAGGGACGTCAGCACACCAACCACCACCGCCACAATCAACGGCGGCGCCGACAGCACGACCACCAGCAACATCCCCTGCTTGAACAGCACGATCGGTTCCATAGGCGACTCAGAGATAGGAAAGGAACAGGCTGTCGAGCAATCGCGACCAGCCGGACACCAGCACGAACAACAACAGTTTGAGCGGCAGGGAAATCGTCATGGGCGAGACCATTTGCATCCCCAGCGCCAGCAGCAGGTTGGACACAATCAGGTCAATCACAATGAAGGGAATGTAGATCAAAAAGCCGATCTCGAACCCCGCCTGCAACTGCGACAGTACGAACGCCGGAATCAGCAGAATCAAGTCTTCGCGCTGCACCTCCTGGGCCATTTTCACAGGCCACAGGCGCGAAGTGTTTTCCAGCAGATGAGTCAGTACATCGGGGTCGATGTTGCGCAGCATGAAGGCACGCAAGGGTTGGATGGCCTCATTGCCGGTCTGCAGGAACGTGTGCACGTTGCTCATGTCCAGGGGCGATGCCTTGACGTTCTCGGCGATCTCGTAACCTACCGGTGCCATGATGAACAGCGTTGCCGCCAGTGCGATACCGTTGATGGCCATGCCAGGCGGAACCTGCTGCACCCCGATGGCGTTGCGGGTGATCATCAGCACAATCACGATCTTCAAAAACGCTGTACAGACCACCAACAGCATGGGCATCAATGACAATGCCCCAAGAAAGACTGCCAGAACAAGAGGGTCCAGCCCCTGGATTGTCATCGAGCGAACATCACGCGGGACAGCTGCAGGCCCAGGCGCCCGTCGACTTCCACCAACTGCCCTTGGGCAATAGGTCGATCGCCATAATAGAGGCCAGCCATACCGGGACCGTAACCGGCAATACCCAGCACCGAGCCGGCCGCCAGGTTGCGCAGTTCACCCAGCGTAAGGTTGAGTGTTCCGCAGCGTACGCTCAGTGCCATGCTCAACTCATCGAATGGCTCACTGCCGAAGACATCCACCACCGGCATATCTTCCTCACTCCCAGCGTAATGGGGGGCTGCAAAATTTTCGTCCATGGATGTGTCCTCGATAGAAGTTAAGGTCAGACAAAGCGCCCCGGTGGCATCGTCAATGCAACCATGCAGCCGCTGTTTGCCAACCTGTACATAACCGCTGCCCTGGGCTTGAAAGCAGGTCTGCTCAAGCACCACGACATCACCCGCGCGCAAGCTGCGTGCTTGTGCAACCGATAGCTGCACGCGCCCAAGGGTCACGGCAATTGCCAGTTCAAACGATGCCGGCAGCGGCGCAGCCGTGACACGCCAAGGCCCAGCCTCACACAAAGCCAGGAAGGTTTCGGGGGCCAGCCACACATAACCATCCACCCGAGACGTGCCCAGAGTTGCGCTGAGGCGACAGCCAAAACCCGTGGCTCGGTCCACTTCCTCCAAGAGGCGCACACTGCCCAGCAACGCCTTGACCTGGGGGCTCAGGTGATAATGGAACAGGTCCCAGAACCAGGAGTCCGGGTCATTGCCAAACTGCGCCAACGGCACCGGGCACTCTCCGAGCAGGCTGAGCAACGGTCCCGCCTCAGCGAGCACCAGCGCGCCACACGCCGTCTCCAGACCTAGAGAATCGACCCGGGTAGGAGAACGCCCAGGTTCGAGCCGCAGCTCACCGCGCTGACCTGCGACCTGAAACGCAAGGCGCAGCCCGCGCCCCAATCGACGGCGTGCGGCAACGGTGTCGTGTCGCAGCTTAGGTAATGTCAGTATCGGCACTATCACGCGCAGCCGACGTTAGGCAGGCTGAGGCTCACTGGAAGTCCCAACGCCTGCGTAAATCGGTCCTCACATTGTTGCCGTACACCACCGAGCCAGCGCGCCGTGGCATCGTGTTCCGCTTCCAGTTCAATCGCCCAGGCGCTCTGTTCTCGACGTACACTGGCGTTTATCCGCCCCAGGCGTGGCAAGTACAGTACCGCCTGCAACGGCCACTGCGAACCGGCCAACACCCGAGGCGCCAGCTGTTCGGCCAGCGCCTCGATCATGGCGATGCCGGCCACGGCTTTTTTCCCCGACAAGGAAGCTCCCGTCCCGGCGTCCTCCCCATCATGAGCAAACAGCTGCGCAAACAATCGCCCTTGCTCCCATGGCACCACACCCACAGTGCCTGGCTCACGTTCCTCCCTCGGCTCGCGCAAACGCGGGCGCTCAACGGGCTTATTTGCAACCTGGGTCATATCGGCTCCTGTGCCAGTAAAAGGGATAGCTCCTGAAGCTTTTCCACCTGCCGCAGGCATTCGGTGGCTTGCCTCTGGGCGCTGCCAACGCGGCTTTCTTTCTCGTGTCGTTGGTTGCGCAATGCCTCAAGCTGCCCCTCACCACGCTGGGTGTTTGCAGATAAAGAGCGCTCCTGTGCACTCCAGGATTTAAGGCCTTGCAAGGTCAAGACCTGGCCCTGGTGCTGACTGAGCAACAGCTCACTTTGCCGGGCCTCCTCCTGCCGAGTGTGTTCAAGCGCATCCTGGGCCTGCTGGATATGCGCCAACAGGGCCTGCTGCGCACGCTTGGCCTCGCGCAGGGCACGTTCGGCCCGATCGGCCCGGTGCCTGCGCAGACGACGAAGCGTCTCCACTTCACCGAGCAGCACGTCAGAATGGGACATGGGTGGTCAGCTCCTTGAGTTGCTCCAGCGTGACGGCCATCGGCGAGGGTTCACGCAAATCCTGGCGCAGGAAACCATCCACCGCTTGCCGGCTGTTTACGGCCAGGTCCGTCAGGGCATCGCTGCCAGGCTGGTACTCCCCCAACTTGAGCATCAGCTCGATCTGTTGGTACGCCGACAGTAAACGTCGCAACGCCGTGCCTGCGCGGATATCCTCAGGTTCTGCAACGTTGCTCAATATTCGAGAAAGGCTTGCCAGCACATCCACCGCCGGATAGTGCCCGCGCTCGGCCAATTTGCGCGACAGCACGATATGTCCGTCGAGCAGCGAACGCACTTCATCGGCCACCGGGTCGTTCATGGAGTCCTGCTCGATCAGCACCGTGTAGATCGCAGTGATCACACCGTCACGGGTCAACCCGGCGCGCTCCACCAGGCGCGGCAGCAAGCTGTACACCGAAGGGGGCAGGCCACCGCGCCCCAGGGGTTCGCCAGCCGCCAGGCCGATTTCGCGCTGGGCCCTGGCGAAACGGGTCAGGGAGTCAATCAGCAGCAGCACGCGTTGGCCCTTGCGCCGAAAGCCTTCGGCCAATGCCGTGGCGGTAAACGCGGCGCGGGCGCGCTCCATGCTGGAGCGATCAGACGTGGCACACACCAGTACCGCTTTAGAGCGCAGTTGCTCATCCAGCTCATGGTCGAGAAACTCACGCAGTTCGCGCCCTCGCTCGCCGATCAGGCCGAACACGATGACGTCGCATTCGACGTTACGGGCGATCTCGGCCAACAAGGTCGTCTTGCCACAACCGGCTCCAGCGAACAGACCGACACGCTGGCCTTCGCCTAGCGTCATCAAGCCATCAATGGACCGTACACCGGTGGCCAGCGCGCGGTTGATACGCGGCCGGTCGGTGGGCAAAGGCGCTTCACACAGCACCGCACTGGTGTCCGGCAGTTCAGACTCCACAAACGCGCTGGCACCCTGGCCCGTGATCGGCCGCCCGAAACCGTCCAGTACCTGGCCCAACAGCGCCTCGCTGACCTGCACTCGGTGCGAAACGCCCAGGCGCTCAACACCGGCGCCCACTCGCACGCCTTCGAGGTTGCCCAGGGCACTGAGCACCGCATCTTGCTGATCAAAGCCGATGATTTCGGCGAGCATGAAATCACCCGGGCCTTTTTCTACCTGACACAAGTCGCCGATGCGCGCCTGAGGCAGTCGGCACTGGAGCAGCATGCCATTGACGCGCTGGATGCGACCACGCATCGCCACTGGCGCAAAGCTACTTAGCGCCTGGGCCTGGCGCTGTTGCCAGGCGTCGAGACGCGCTTGCAGTTGCGTACTCACCAAAGCACCTCATAACGCTGCGCGCCGTCAAAAACCACTTTGCTGTTGTCGATCAGCACCAGGCGCAGGCCGTCTACCTGATCCCCCAGAAAAAGCCGGCTGCCCTCTTCCAGCACCACGTGGCCGTTCGGTCCGCCCACTATCTGCACAATTCTGAACGGCAAGGCCTCATCACGCACACGTACACGACTGATCACCGGCACCGCACTGTCGAATTGCTCACCAAAACGGCTGAGCATCCGCGACACCAACTCCACATCCTCTTGGGAAACATCCCCGCTGAGCACGACTTGGCCGTTGATCACCTGCAAGCCGATGCGCGGGATCAACTCACGCTCGCCAAGCATCTTCACCAACTGTTGGCGCACATCAGTTGGTGAGGCCAGTTCCTGTTTTCCAGCCACCACAGGCATCAGCGAAGCCTGGGCCTCATGCTCCCCGGTCGAGACCGTGCCCACTACCGCGATGATGATCGCCATTATCAACACCAGGCTGATCAAGCGCTTTTGCTGCGAGGGCGCAATGGAGGACAACTTCATTGACTGCGCAGGTTCATCCGCCGATGGCACCGCTGCGGCTGCCGGCGCCACAGGCTCGGGCCACGGGTGATCCGCCAGGGTGACGCACAACCTTACGCTGCCCACTAAAAAGGGCACGTTCAACGCCAGATCCGGGATCTGCGCCATGGCCTGTCCAGAAGCCCCGTACAACAGCTCAGCCTCGGCCTGCACCGACCAGTTAGCCTCAGAAAAGCGCAGCAACGCATGATGCTCGGCAACCCCCGGATCGTTCAGCACCAAGTCAGCGTCTGCCTGGGCGCCGATGCTCCATTGTTCACCGAACAACGGCAACGCAGCGCCCTGGCGCTGGCCATCAAGCACCCGTAACTCATACATCATCGAGCCCTCCTCTGTATTGACCATGGCTGGGGGCTCATGCCGCCGCCCCCCGCACCAAGGTTTCCTGGCCCAGGTCTATGCGCCCCAGGACCTTGACCTTGGATGTGCTTCCCAACTCAGCGAAAGACAGCACCGGGACATGGTTGAACTCTTCCAGCAGCAAGGTCCGCAATGGGCTGCGCAAGTCTTGCGCCACCAACATCACACTTTTGCTCTTGGCCCTTAGAACAAAGGCTTGGTTGAGCAGGCTGATAAAGGCCGCGCTGTTGTTCTCGTCCAGCGCAAAGAACACGCCGGTCTGGGTCTGGCGCAGCGCCTCGCGCAGGATGTTTTCGCTCTGCGGAGACAACAGCCAGGCATGCAGGCCATCGGCCTCGCTGTACTGGTGGTAGATCTGTGCCTTGAGGGCAATGCGCGCATAGTCGGCCAGGGCTTCGGGTTCACGCTCGTGTTGCCCGTACTCGATCAGCGACTCGACAATCAGTCGTACCGCCCGCAACGGTACGCCTTCACTGGCCAGGCGTTGCAACACCGCGGAAAAACGTGACAGCGGCATGATGCGCTGCAGTTCCTGCACCAGTTCCGGCTGGTTATGCTCAAGCCAACTCAAGATCGACTTGCTCTCCTGAATCCCCAGGAACTGTGGCCCGCTGAGCATCATCGCCTGCCTCATGCGTTCCAGGATCAGTTGCGTGGCCGTGAAGCGCTCCAATTGCGGGTCATCGAGCAACGGATCATCAGGGGGCAACCAGAGCCAATCCTGTTCATCCCGCTCCGCCAGCCCCGGTATGGCGTGCTCTGGCTCAACTGTCAGCGCCTTGCGCTCAACGGCCACATGATTGACCACTGACGCCCTGACCATGGGCACCTCATGCACACAGAAGCGCATTTCATCGACGGCCAGGGAGTCATCGAGTTCGACTTCGAACGGCGGCAACGTCAGGCCAATATTGGCCACCAGTGAGTTTCGCGACTGGCGAATCCCATGGATCAGATCCGTCACCTCAGGCGTTCCGCGCAGAACGGGGGAAAACTGCAGCAGGTAAGGACGCGAAGGGTCAAAACCGCGCAAGTCCTCTTTACCGTTCTCTTCAGGGCGGACGACTTCAGCGGCCTCGTTGGCGGGTTCTGCCTGTCGCTGACGCTGACGTACCAGGTAGTACCCCACACTCCCGGTGATCATCGCGATAAAAATAAACACCAGGGTAGGCATGCCAGGCACCAAGGCAAACGCAAGCATGCCCACCGAGGCAATCACCCAGCTCTTGGGTTCGCTGGTCATTTGCCGGGCAATTTCGACACCCATGTTACTGACGCCTTTGCGTCCATCCGGCGCTACACGGGTGATGATCATGCCCGCAGTCAGAGAGATCAGCAGCGCTGGAATTTGCGCTATCAGCCCATCGCCGATGGTCAGTACCGAATACAGCGAAATAGAATCGGCAGCGCTCAGGCCGTGCTGGAACATCCCCGTGGAAAAGCCGCCCAACAGGTTGACCACGACGATGATCAAACCAGCGATGGCGTCGCCTTTGACGAACTTCATGGCGCCATCCATGGCCCCGAACAGCTGGCTTTCACGCGACAGCTGATCGCGTTTGTCGCGCGCTTGCACGCCGTCAATCAACCCGGCTCGCAGGTCGCTGTCGATGGACATCTGTTTACCCGGCATCGCATCCAGGCTGAACCTCGCCGCCACCTCGGCGACCCGCTCCGAGCCCTTGGTGATCACCAGGAAGTTGACCAGGGTCAGGATCAGGAAGATCACCATCCCGACCGCCAGGTTTCCTCCAACCACAAAATTACCGAAGGCCTCTACGATGTCACCAGCGTCCCGCTCCAGCAGGATCAAGCGAGTGGTCGCAATCGACAACGCCAGTCGAAACATGGTCGTCAGCAACAAAATCGAGGGGAATGACGAAAACGCCAGGGGGCCCGGCAAGTAGAGCGCCAGCACGATCAAGAGGCACGAAATACAGATATTCAAAGCAATCAGAATATCCACCAGCCAGGTGGGCAGTGGCACGATAAAGATAAAGATAATGCCCATGACCACCACGGCGCCCAGCACTTCGGCACGTTGTGCGGCTTTAAGCAGCAAGCCGTTGATGGTCGACAGTACGGTCACGTCATTACCCCCGACAGACCGGCGCGCTTGGTTCCGCCATGAATTCGATTCAGCTCATCCATCACCACCAAAAAGCTGGCCAAGGTTTCCTGACGGCCTCTATTGTCAGGCCACAGGGCCAGGGGCAATTGCTGGATGAGGGGATAAAGCGCGTTGAGCGCAATGAGTTGCCGGGCGAGCGGCCCTCCCCCCAGATCATCCCCCAGCCGCAGGATTTCGCCGGCGGTTATACCGCTGCCGGCGTAACCCAATAGACGCTGCAGCAGCGTAACCGCCTCATCCTCCATACACAGGCGCTGCTTGCACGCCACGCAACCAGCCAGCACTGCGCTCAATTGCCCGCAGCTTCGCAGTCCCACCAACAAGGTGCGCAACATTGGCGTAGGCATTGAGGACACCAACGCGGCTATATCGTCCGCCAGGGCTTTACGCATCACGGTAAGCCCGTCTTGAAACCGGTCGCCGCCGTATACACCCAACAGGGCTTGCATCATCGTCGCGAGGGATTGGCGCGTGACCACGCTGGCGTAGTAGAGCGCACGTAGGGCCTGGCGCTCCTCGGCGTCCGCGCAGGCCGCTTGCAATGCCACAGCGATATTTAGGCCGGCCTGGATTTGCCCCTTGAAACGAGCCTCCAGCTTGGCAATCGCTGAACGCGCCAAGGCAGCCTCGGATTTACGGATTTCAGTATCGGCCTCGTTGGCCAGGTGCTTGAGCACCACGAACGCACGCGCCGGGTCGCCGCCCGCAATGTCGAGCAGCTTTTCGACACTGGCGCTTTGCAGCAAGTGCATCCTGAGTCGGCGCGAAACCGCAGCCATGCTCGCCTGGGCCGGGTGACCCAATTGGTCATAAAGCTCCGCCAGCTTTTCAGCCGCAGGCACGCGCACGCCCATCTGCCGATGGGCCAGCGGAAGCTTGTTGAGCTCCACCTCCTGATTGAACCGATGGGCCAGTTCGTCGACACCCTTCGCAAGTGCAGGCACGGAGGCAGTGTTGATAACAGGTTGATCCGGACGTTGGACCGTTTGCACATCGTTGCGAGATTCGACTTTCATGGACAGGCCAGTTCAGGAAGAGTGTTTTCCCTGTGTGGCCAGGCCTACCCATACAGTTCCATTGAAATTTGAGGCTGAGGCGAGTTTGAAAATACTTGCACAGACGCCCATTTCCCAAGTGCAAAAGCCTGCGTAAAAGAACCTCAATTCAAAATATTTATTTATTTAAATCAACTATTTATACGATTTTTTCTCTTTGGCACATGCAGTGCAATCGGGTTTCTGTCGACACGTTTCGACTGCGTCTACCTTAAGGAAAAAATCATGAATATCCCTATTGAAGCCTTAGTTCACCTTGGTGGCAGTTCGCCTCAATTCATGCTCCATCTGACAGACGACCAACAGAAAAAACTCCGACGTTTCATTCACAAACGGGTACTCAATCCCGAAGACGCGGATGATCTTTTGCAACTGACTTACTTGGAAGCCTGGCGCAATCGCGAGCGTTTCAGTGGTAACGCCACGCTCAGCACCTGGATGTGCGGCATCGCGCAAAACCTGATCCGCAACCACTTTCGACGCCTGTATGCCAAGCCTGCACATTGCGAATTCGATGAGTCGCTGTGGCACGGACAGGAAGAAAGCCACAGCCTGGACTGGGAATTCGAGGTCAACCGGCGACTGGAAAATACCCTGAGCGCGATCGATCACTTGCCCACAGAAATGCGTAGGACGTTGTATGCCTCGCTGCAAACCGACGGCAGCTACCAGGACACCGCCGACGTACTGGACATTCCTATCGGCACCGTGCGCTCGCGCCTGTCACGGGCACGCGAACAGCTCAAGCGCGTCACCCACACCTCACTGCACCCGTAAGTTGAATTAGCCGGTCAAGCGTTGGGCGACAGGGATATCTGCCCAACACTGTCGGACTTGGCCCGCGAGTAAACCTTCAAAGACACCGAGCTTCTTCTACTCCCCCTCATCCACGGTGCATTCGCCACCGCCCGTCGCCAAAATCAGCGCTTTGGCTTAAACAGTTGAAAGCGTAGAAAAATTTTCAACAAAAACGCTTGACGCATTGCCGTTCCAAGCGAATAATGCGCGCCACTTGGCTACATAGCTCAGTTGGTTAGAGCATAGCATTCATAATGCTGGGGTCCGGGGTTCAAGTCCCTGTGTAGCCACCAAGTACTAAAAACGGCTTACCGAAAGGTAGGCCGTTTTTTTATGCGCGCAAAAAAACTCCCCAACTGTATTTTGACGCCCCCCACCCCCACTGTTAGTGTCCAGCCTCCCCCCAACACGGAGTGCCACGATGCAACTGGACATCTACCAAGTCGACGCTTTCAGCCACCATCCCTTCGGCGGCAACCCGGCAGCAGTGTGCCCACTCACTGAGTGGCTGCCTGATGAGCAACTGCAGCAGATTGCGGCCGAGAACAATCTTTCGGAAACCGCGTTCTTTGTACCCCGTGGCGACTTCTATGAGTTGCGCTGGCTCACGCCGGAAGTTGAGGTGGACCTGTGCGGCCATGCCACGTTGGCAGCCGCGTGGGTATTGATCCACAAGTTGGCGGACGCCCCCCAGGTGTTGCGCTTTGCGACCCGTAGCGGCGAGTTGCGGGTAACGCGCAATGGCGATGAGCTGGCGATGGATTTTCCGGCCAAGAAACCCGAACGCTGCGAGCCGCCCCACGGCATGTTGAGCGCCCTGGGGCTTGAAAACGCCGAGGTGTTTGGCACCGACGACTACATCGTGCTGGTGGAAGATGAAGCCCAGGTAGCGGCCCTCACACCGGATTTCGCACGGCTCAAGGGCCTGCCTAAACGCGGGATTGCGGTGACCGCCAAAAGCACGCGGTTTGATTTTGTCTCGCGCTGGTTCGGCCCGAATGTGGGGGTCAACGAAGACCCGGTTACCGGCTCGGCGCACACCTCGCTGGCACCGTTCTGGGCCGAGCGCCTGGGCAAATCGCAATTGAGCGCCGAGCAAGGCGGCCAGCGTAAGGGCCAGTTGCGCTGTGAGCTCCAGGGTGACCGGGTGATTATTTCCGGCAAGGCCGTGCTGTACATGCAAGGTACGATTTACCTGTAAAACGCAGTGCCCAAGGACAACAGCCCCTTCTCACCATGAACGGAGTTCAGCGCGTGTTTTTGATTTCCCGCCGCAGCCTGACAGTCATCGCCGCCACCCTGGCCCTCGCCGCCTGCCACACGCCGGTCAATGAACAGCCACCGGCCCCGGAGTTGGGCTCGGGCTATCGCACCGACCTGAGCACCCGCCACGCCGAGCGCCATATGGCTGCCGCCGCCAACCCATTGGCCGCCGAAGCCGGGCGTGAAATGCTGCGCCAAGGCGGTTCGGCCATTGATGCGGCGATTGCCATGCAAGCGGTATTGACTCTGGTGGAACCGCAGTCGTCCGGCATCGGCGGCGGTGCGTTCATCATGCTGTGGGATGGGCACAACGTGCAGGCTTACGACGGCCGCGAAACTGCACCGGCCGGGGCGACGGAGAGTCTGTTCCTAAAGGCCGACGGTACGCCGATGGCGTTTACGGATGCGCAAATTGGCGGGCGCTCGGTGGGCACGCCGGGCGTACTGCGCGCCTTGGAGATGGCGCACAAAAAGAGCGGCCACCTGCCGTGGGCCAAGCTGTTCGAGCCGGCGATCCGCCTGTCGGAGCAAGGCTTTGCCATTTCCCCGCGCTTGCACAGCTTGATCGCCGCTGACCGCTTTATCGCGCAATCGCCCGACATGGCGGCGTACTTCCTGAATGCCGATGGCTCGCCAAAAGCCACCGGCACGCTGCTGAAAAACCCGGCACTGGCCGCCGTGTTCAAGCGCATCGCCAAGGAAGGGCCGGACGCGCTGTACCAAGGCCCGATTGCCGAGGAGATCGCACGCAAGGTACAGGGCCATCGCAATGCCGGCAGCCTGTCCCAGGCCGACCTCAAAGGCTACACCGCCAAGCAGCGCGCACCACTGTGCACCGACTACAAACAATGGAAGGTCTGCGGCATGCCACCGCCGTCCTCGGGCGGGATAGCCGTGGCGCAGATCCTTGGGACACTGCAGGCCCTGGAAACCCGCGACCCGCGCCTGGCCATCGCCAAGATGACTCCGGTCAAGAGTGCTTCGCCGGCCGGGTTTGAACCGACACCCGAGGCCGTGCACCTGCTCGCCGAAGCCGGGCGCCTGGCCTTTGCCGACCGCGCGCTGTACGTGGCCGATGCAGACTTCACCCCCGTCCCGGTTGCCGGTCTTGTCGCGCCAGGTTACCTGGCACAACGCGCCTCGCTGATCCGCGAGCGCAGCATGGGCATCGCCAAGCCCGGCCACCCCGCCGGTATTCAGATGGCGTACGCACCAGACCGCTCGCCGCTACGCATCTCTACCTCACAGGTGGTGGCGGTGGACGACCAGGGCGGCGCCGTGTCGATGACCACCACGGTGGAAGCGGCATTCGGCTCCCATGTGATGGTCCAGGGCTTTTTGCTCAACAACCAGATGACCGACTTCTCGTTCATCCCCGCAGAAAACGGCCAGCCTGTGGCCAACCGTGTACAACCGGGCAAACGCCCACGCTCGGCCATGGCGCCGACCTTGGTGTTCGATCGCCACACGGGCGAACTGCTGGCTACCGTCGGCTCCCCCGGCGGCTCGCAAATCATCGAATACGTGAGTAAATCCCTGGTCGCCATGCTCGACTGGAAGCTCGACCCGCAGGCGGCCATCAGCCTGCCCAACTTTGGCAGTCGCAATGGTGCTACCGAGTTGGAAGTTGGACTGTTCAGCCCGGCGCTGAAACAGACGCTCAAGGACAAAGGCCACGCCCTGAGCGAGATCGAGATGACCAGCGGCGTGCAGGCCATCGTTCGCACACGGGATGCCCAGGGCAAAGTGACGCTCAGTGGCGGTGCTGACCCTCGGCGTGAAGGTGAGGCGTTGGGCGACTAGGGTGTTTTGATCAAAGGAGAATGCACGGTGCACAAAGCCCATAACCTCAATGCCCTCCCCGGCGTGGATCACGGTTTTTGCTCGATTGACGATCCGCTGCGCCCCGATGGCGTGTTTATTTGCAAACAGGTGCACAGCGCGTCAGTGATCGAGTGGCAGCCGGGTCAGCCGGCCAACACGAATGAGGCTGACGGGGTGTTCACCCGCAGCCGACAGCCGATTGCGGTCATCACGGCCGATTGTTTGCCCATTCTGATCGCGGGCGGTGAGTCGGTAGCAGCCATTCATGGCGGCTGGAAGGGCTTGCAGCGTGGGATCATCGGCAATGCCGTGCAGCGCTTCATAGATGACGGCATTACTGTGGACCAATTGCGGGTGGCGATCGGGCCGTCGATCAAACCGTGCTGCTATGAGGTGAGCGCAGCGTTTATTGCCGAGCTCCAGGTCGATCAAGGCCACCTGTGGCAGCACGGCCAGGCACCCTGGAGCGTTGAGCAACCGGCGCCTCTACAGCCCCCGCGCATTCCACCGCCCCACGCCAGGCAAACGGGAAGTGCCTGGTTTGATTTGAGCGGGTATGGGCTGCTGTTGCTGCACGCGGCGGGGGTCAAGCGCGAGCAGATCGAGGTGAGTGACGTGTGCACTTATTGCACGTCGCCGACGTTTGCCAGCTATCGCAGGAGGACGCATCACTTGGAGGAGCCGAAGACGTTGATCTATTCGTGGATTGCTCGTACAAACTAACGATCAAACCTTACTCTTGTGGCGAGGGAGCTCGCTCCCTTGCCACAGCTGCTCACAAGCCGTTGAGTCGAGCGCCCCCAAACAATCAGCGATTGCTCTTCAACCCCTTGCGACTCGCATGTCGCTCCAAAGCCAACTCAATCAACCGGCCCACCAACTCGCTGTAGCTCATGCCCGCCGCCTGCCACAGCTTGGGGTACATGCTGATGCGGGTAAAACCGGGCAGTGAGTTGATCTCGTTGATCAAAACTTCGCCGTCTTGGGTCAGGAACACATCCACCCGCGCCAGCCCGGCGCAACCCAACACCTCAAACGCTTCGATGGCCAGTCGGCGAATGCGCTCGCTGGCTTCATGACTGATAGCCGCCGGCACCACGACCTGGGCGGCCTGGGCGTCGATGTATTTGCTGTCGTAGGAGTAGAAGCCGCCGCTCACCACGATCTCGCCACAACCGCTGGCGATGGGCTGGTCATTACCCAGCACAGCGCATTCGATTTCACGGCCCTGCACGGCGGATTCCACCAGCACTTTTTCATCAAAGCCCAGCGCCAGTTCAACGGCAGCGTGGTACTCGGCTTC
This sequence comes from Pseudomonas sp. AP42, assembly GCF_001728935.1. Taxonomy (NCBI): domain Bacteria; kingdom Pseudomonadati; phylum Pseudomonadota; class Gammaproteobacteria; order Pseudomonadales; family Pseudomonadaceae; genus Pseudomonas; species Pseudomonas sp. AP42. The sequence continues at coordinate 2,292 of NZ_LYSO01000038.1, read as the reverse complement.
GTTGCCGACTTTACTCACGCCCACAGAGGAACCCTGGTTAGCGGGTTTGACGAACATCGGCAAACCGAGCTTGTTCACCGCCGTTTCAAAGGAGGTGCGCGCCGCGTTGCGACGTGTAAGGGTGATGAAGGGTGTGACGGCAATACCCGCGTCACGCAGCAGGCGCTTGCTGATGTCTTTGTCCATGCACACGGCCGAGCCGAGCACGTCGGAGCCGACGAAGGGCAAGTCGGCCATACGCAGCAAGCCTTGCAGGCAGCCGTCTTCGCCGAGGGTGCCGTGGACAATCGGGAAGATCACATCGATGTGTTCCAGCAAGCCCTGGCCGGAGGTTTCCACCACTTGCTGGCTGGCCTTGCCGGGCACCACCGCCAATTCACGGTTGGACTGGTTGAGGGCGATGAGCGCCGGGTTTTCCTGGTGGAGCAGGAAATTGGAGGTGTCATTGAGGTGCCAGTGACCGGCCTTGTCGATACCGATCAGCACGGGCTCAAAGCGCGAGCGGTCGAGGGCGTCGACGATGTTGCGCGCCGATTGCAGCGAGACTTCATGCTCAGCCGAACGGCCCCCAAAAATAATCCCTACCCGCACCTTGCTCATGACCCGACCTCACTATTGAAAGTAAGGCTTCTTACCACGGGCGGTCAGCGATTCGCTACCCGATGTGCCTCGCCCAACACCTGCACAATCGTACAAGACCCCGGCAGACAACCGGTGCAGACTCAGTTAACGTGTTTCCACCTCCTTTTGTGACAAGTCACCATGGGCAACCCCACCCACTCCCTCGACTGGCTGCACCGCGCGCCCCACGCCAGCGGCCTGGACCGTATCGAGGCGTACTTTGCCGGCTTCGCTTTCGACCCCCACCGCCATGACACCTACGCCATTGGGCGCACATTGTTCGGCGTGCAGAGCTTTCATTATCGCGGCGGCACGACCCACAGCCTGCCCGGCACCACCATGGTGATACACCCGGATGAAACCCATGACGGCCGCGCCGGCAGCGACGAAGGTTTCAAGTACCGGATGATTTATGTGGAGCCGGCGCTGATCCAGCAGATCCTCGGTGGCCAGCCGTTGCCGTTTATCCCTGGCGGCTTGTCCACCGACCCACGGCTGCACCGCGCCAGCGAAGTCTTGTTGCAAAGCCTGGATTGCCCGATAGACCCGATGCAAGAGCAAGACGCCCTGTTCGACCTGGCCCAGGCGCTGAGCGCTGCGTCCGGGGCCATCATCCACCGTAAATCCTTTGACTACATCGCAGCCGAACGCGCCCGTGAGTTCATCCACAGCGCCCTGGGCCGCAGCATCACCCTGGATGAAATAGCCGACCACGCCGGCCGCGACCGCTGGGCGTTATCGCGGGATTTTCGCGTGTTGTTCGGCACCAGCCCCTACCGCTACCTGACCATGCGCCGGCTGGACCTGGTGCGCCACTTATTGGCCCAGGGCCAATCGTTGGTGGATGCGGCCATGACCGCAGGCTTCACCGACCAGAGCCACATGACCCGCCAATTTCGCAGCACCTACGGCATGCCGCCATCACGTTGGGTGAAGATGCTCGGACGCTGAGTGCTGGGTTGGACTGTGGTCGTGTTACTGGCATTTGGTCATGGTTTGTAAAGGGCCAGCAAGCCGTGTTCCTTTAAATTGCAGGACGTTTCCGAGACAATCCCCGCCGCCTTGTGCCTGTTGGAATCGATGGCTAGTCTTCGGTCCGTCACTGGATTTCAGTGATCGGGTTTAGCAGCCCGAACTCAATAGGCACAGGTTCACCTATACGTTTATGGTGGCTGTGCGCGGGGCACTTTCGGGTGCGCCGGTTTTCCTATTGACCGGTCTGCTAACCCGCGTACAGCTGCCACCTTGCGTTTAGCAGCGTGAGTGGTCGCTCCCTTGCACAATAGGAGTTACACCAACTTCCCGATCCACCCATGGATTGCCTCGTCGTCAATGAAGAGCTCAGCTTCGAAGACGCTCAACTCTACATTTCCCATCTGCTCAACAGCGCATCGGCCACGGTGTGGGACTGTTGCGATCACCTGCAACCCCACGACCGCGCCCGAATCCATGCCGCATGGCACTTGCTGGAGATGGCCAAAACCGTGGTAAACCGCACCATCGAGTGCATGCCGCGCACCTGAAAACACTACAAAACCCATGTGTGTGTGCTGGCTTGCCTGCGATGGCCATAGATATCGACACAACGCTGTCGCAATCAACGGTAACCACGATGCGAAGCGAGCCGCTCTTGCTCTTGATCTGCTTGGGATCTTGATCTCAAGCGCCCCG